>JAJYSI010000089.1 GCA_021793635.1 Bacteroidota bacterium | reverse complement strand
ATCAAAGGATTTTCCAATTCCATTAAATTTTTTAAAATCTCCTCAACTCGTGCTAAGCTTTCAAAGTTAAACATTCTTCCGGTACGTCCTTTAATTTCGCCGGTAGTTTGTGCTCCACGAAGCATTAGCACACACATAATAGCGGTTTCTTCCGGCGATAAATTCAATTTCTCAGTAAAAGACTGCCGGTATTTTGCTACTCTTATATCGCTTCCAGTTACTCTTCTTGCCAATGCTTTGCTGCGAAGACTATCCAAAGTTGTTTCAATTATTTTTTCATCAAATGAAACAACAGGGTCCCTATTTGTTTTTTGATTGCAAGCATTCATCAAAGAATTTACCGTTAACGGATAATATTCAGGGGTTGTCAATTCTTTTTCAATGAGCGTTCCGATGATACGAACTTCCTCAAAAGTTAAATCTTCCATCTAAATTCCTTAATATAATTTGTAATTGCTTAATCATAAAAATATAAATGCGGCATTAAAAGGGAAAGTGGAAATTCAAAGAGACTAAATTGAATAGGCTTATTTATGTTAATCAAATTCCATAAGAAACCGGCTTACTGCCCCGCATCCATTTTGCAGAAATTCTTTATTTATATTTTCAATATAACCCCGGTAAATGTTTCTATCCCCTATAATTCCGGAAATAAGTTTTGGAAGTTTTTTAATGTTCGGCTCGTAAATCCCCATTTTTTTCTCAACGAGATATTCCATGTTCCCCTTTTCCTGTTCCCAAATATAGTTTGTAATAACCTGGATTTTCTTACACATTAAAATTTCCATGAATGTCGATGCGCCGCATTTTGTTATAACAATATCCGAAATATTTAATATCTCATAAATAAAGTCTATATATCCGTAAATTTTCAAATTAATAAAATTATTTTTCTCTTTAAGGTATAATGCTTTCCTGTATAGCGACTCATTCTTGCCGCATATAATTGCAATCTCGATTTCCTTTAAATTGTTTGAAAGAATTTTTAATATCCTTAGCCCCTGCGGTATCCCGTCTCCGCCGCCTAATATTATAATAATGTTCTTATTAATGTCATAACCCAATTTCTTTTTTAATGTAGGAATTTCATTTGATTGAATCGGGTTTGAAAATTTTTCGTTAAGTATGAATGGAAATAAGTGAAGTTTATCCCTGCTTATTCCTTTATTTATGCACCAGTTTTTTAGTCTCTCACTGAAGACAATAAAATCCTGATCTTTTCTTAAAAACCATAACGGATGCGCTGTGTATGGGTCTGTAACTACTGTGATTACCGGGATTGTTATTTTAAGTTCTTCTAAGACTTCATGCAATGGTTGAATAAGGAAAAAATGGAATATGATTACTTTATCCGGTTTTGTCTCACCGAAAATTTCACGTAAATAAGGTTTAACATGAAATGAAATGGTATTGCTGCTAATTTTTCCTATAATGAAAACCTTATATACTGCATATATGGTTTGATATAACCACCTTGCCTTTGCTTGCAAAATTCTATAACCGTCCTCAATTATCCATTTAACGATTTTGTTTGTCTTAGTAAAACCATCAATGAGGATTGGCTCTACTTCATCTCCAAAATTTTGTACCAGTGTATTGGCTATCGATTTAGCCGGCGTTAAATGACCGCCACCGGTTTTAAGATATAATAAAAAATATTTCTTCTTTTGATTCATAATTTATTAACGAAGAATAGGTGAATCTTCATGAGACATTTTGCCGGTCTCAAGTACTTCAAGAATTTTATAAGTACCAAGTTTTCTTGCTTTTAAGAACCCCGACCACGCTGCTTCTGCAAGCCTTCCTCTATTAAGCAAATCAAACAACCATTGATCAGTGTATTCCGGGTTTTCCTGCTTAATGCCCGCTTGTATTTCAAACAACCATTTTGCATTAAATTGTTCCTGCGATCCGATAGGTGGCGTCATAATTATTGGAAGACCTAAAGCAGCATAAAACGACAGTTCGCTCGGCTTTGTCCATAAAATGTCTGTTGTACGAATCGCCTCGTTAAACTTAACAAAATAATCCTCTAATTTATCCGAATAAATAATATTTATATTCTCATTGTCCAGGCTGATTTCTTTCTTCACATTCTCAAAATAATTCTTTACTGTTTCTTTTGTGCCGGCGGCTAAGTTCAATCTAATTTCTCCTTCTTGCAATTTCCTTTTTAAGCTTAAAGCAATAGTTCTAGCCATTTCCTTTTGAGCACCTGCTCCTCCGACACTAAAGGTGATAGTGAGCTTTCGTGCATCTTCAAATTTACAATTATCTTCGCCAAGGAAATATTTTACGCCCATTTCATGCATTTCCCAAAATCGATTATTTTGATCGAGATAAAACAATCGTTGCGTTAAGTCTGCTTTTAATATTTTCAAGTCCTTTCCACCTAGCAAATTATCCGACAGAGGGAATCCTGTGGTAAAAATCCTTTCAGTGGGAACACCGTAAGCACTTAGTCTTTGTGCTGCTTTTCCACATGGCGCAAAATAAATTATTCTGCTTTCCCATGGCTCCTCCGCCACCCAAACTCTGTTCAAATCGGCATCGCAAATAATACAATAGATACTGTCGTATCCATTTATATCTGCAGCTATTGCAGGAGCAAAAAAGGAGGTCACTAATGGTAAATGTTTCGTGCTGATTTTTTTCAACATTCCCGAGCATAGTCCCTTTTTTATACTCGATGTTAAAAGGTCAACTTGAAAAGTTTTGTTAGATAAATTTCTCATCGGATAAAATGAAGGGATACGAAGAAATGAATCTAAAATATTAAATACTGGGTTTCCGATAAAAGGAATACCTTTGGCGCGTGAAAGAAATTCATAGACATAAAGAAGCCTTTCCCATAAGATTTTTTCTGATGGCGAAACTCCATCGTTAGCGCCTACTAAAATAATTTCTTCTTCTGCAATTTTGCGTAATGGATCAACCGCTCGAAGATGACCATATCCCATACTTGCCGATACAACCCACGCCTTTATTTCTGATTCCAATTTGTAATCCTGTTAAAAATATTTTTTCTAAGCTATTGTAAATATAAAACTTGAATTGTTAAGAAGATGTTAAGAAATGACCATCCAATCCGATATAGGGTCACTCTCTGACGCTTTATTTTAGATACCGTTATTTTTATTTACTTAAGTTTTGTTCTAAATTCTATTATATTTCAACCGAAAAGTTAATCGGTCTTCAATTGTAAATCTATTTTTGAAAATTTTCCAGAAGATTTTTATGAATTATAAATTAAGCAAAGCCATTATCTTCCTATTTGTATCCATAGCTTTTTCGGTTACCTTAAAATTATTTGCTCAGATAAACGATCCGAATTTTAATGAACGATTCAATCTTTCAAGCTATACGGTTTTTACTCCCAGCAGTGATGTAACAGTAAATCTTTTCTCTAACTCAAAAACTGATAATAATTTTCAATTCAGACTTTTTAAGATCACCGATCCGGTTAATTTTTTTTCAAAAATAGATAAGAATTCCCTCAGGATAAACTTTGATATCTGGGCAAATGACAGGCAAATTTTGCTGAAGTATACAAAGCTGGTTAAGCAATGGAATGCGGAAATAAATACTTCCGGAAATTTTGGGGCTAATAATAATCTTGACGTAGGGAAAATTGACGAAGCAGGCACTTATATTCTCCAGGCAATAAAAGGGAACCATGTTGCTTATTGCGGAATTGCGGTTACAAACACAGCTATCATCTATAAAAATAGCGGCAGGCAGGTACTTGCCTTTGTTGCCGATTCCAAAACCGGTGATGTAATTAAAAATGTCAAATTCAGTTTATATAACGACAATAAACTCATTGCTAAAAAAGATGCCGATAGCTCAGGTTTAGCTCTATTTTCAATTAAGGGAAATATTGACTTCAGCGACGAGAATGCGTTGCTGGTTGCCCAAACTAAAGACGAAACAATTTTAAGCGATCCTTATTTTTATTTCCGGCTCGACGCAAAACCTTACACCGCCTATATCTATACGAATCAACCTGTTTATCGCCCCGGGCAAACTGTTTTTTACAAGGCTATCATCCGTGAACGAAATGGCAATGGTTTGATAAATGTTGCCGGTGAAAAATTTAAAATCATAATAAGAACGCAAAAGAGGAAAGATATTTTTTCTCAAGAGATGACAACAAACGAGTTCGGTGCAATATCCGGAAGTTTTAAGCTTAGCGATGATGCCGAACTTGGCGATTATTCCATCATTGCTGCTAAAAATAATCAGCCTTACTTTGGTTCATTCAGTGTCGAAGAATATAAAAAGCCGGAATATTTGGTCACTGTTTCCACTGCTAAAAATCAATATGCGGTAACCGACACGATTAATGCGATGATTTCTGCTAAGTATTATTTCGGCTCTCCTGTTACGGCTGGAACGGTTAATGTAAAAGTATTTAGACAGCGTTATTGGAGACCGTGGTGGCATGGTTCCGCGTTTGCATGGTTCTACAACTCATTCAATATGGGGAAAATTAACTATCATAGCCCAAATGAATTAATTACTCAACAAGAAGGAACTCTTGATAAAAACGGGCAATTTATTTTCCATTATACGGTTGATTCAACTTTAAGTAATGACTTTACTTATACTATCGAAGCTGAGGTGACAGATAATTCGCGCCAAACCGTCTCAGGCTCTGAGGATATTTTTATTACAAGAGGCAGCTTCAATATTTCTACTTCTCCGGATAAATATTTTGTTGAAGCCGGAAGACCGATTGACTTAAATGTTACTGCCTCCGATTTTATAAATAAACCCGTAAAGACTGAATTCGAATTAGTTGTAAATTACCCGGAGCAAAATATTCAGGGTAAAAATTATTTCAGACCTCCGGACGACACGATTCACGGTTCAACGGATTCTACAGGAAAAGGCGTTATCTCTTTTCTTCCGCGACAGCTTTATCAGGGAAGCTATAATTATTTGGTCATTGCTCACGATGAAAAAGGTAGAAAAATTACTGCTGCCGGTTATTTTACCATCGGCGCTTTTCACGGAAATACATTTGAGGGGAATAGGTACGGAGTTCAGATTGAAACAGATAAAGACTCGTATATCAAAGGAGATACTCTCACAGCTGTCATTTTCCTTTCTCAGCCAAATGCTCAGATTCTTGTTAGCTACGAAGCGGCTAATTTTCTTGGCTATAAAATTTATGACGTAAAAGGTACTTCGCTGAATATAAAAGAAAAGCTAACAACTGATTTTGCGCCAAGCTTTAATATTTCCGTTACCTTTATGAAAGATAAGCAGCTTTACACAAGCTCGAAGTTGATCGGAGTGCTTGATAAAGACAAGCTGCTTAACATTTCTTTGAAGCCGTCAAAGAAAATCTTTAAGCCTGGCGAAGAAGCTTCTTATAAAATATTGGTGACGGACCAAAAAGGAAAGCCGGTTAAGAATGTAGATCTTTCTTTTGGTATGATTGACGAAAGTATTTATTCTATCATGAAAGATAACACGCCGGAGATTCAAAACTTTTTTTATGCACCAAAATATTCTTTCATACCGGTTTATAGCTCGCTTCAAAATAATAATTACAACGGCTCCAGTCGAAGGCTGTTGCTAACGGATAAAGTTTTATATAATGCAAAAAAACTTAGCGAAAAAGGAAACGCCGGTCTTTCAGGTAAACTAATTTCCCGCCCCGGTTTTGTAAAATATGATAATATTTTTGTCCTCCTTAGCGGTGAAAAGTATTTTTACAAAATTAAAGCTGATTCCCTCGGCAATTTTAATTTCAATGATATTGTAGCTGGTAATTATGATTTTTATATCCTTCTTGATAACGCCGAATTGCTTTACAAAGGAAAAGTTGACGTAACCGGAATGGCTTCTCAAAACTTTGATATGGGGGATTTTCAAAACACAATTCCAACCCCGCCCTCTCCACGATTTCTTGGCGGGCAAGATTTTGTTAAAATGAATTCCGGAATTTCTCAGACTATAGCGACACAACAAGGAATAATGTTCAAGGGAATGAGTGAAACACAATATATTCAACCGCAGCTAAGATCAAATTTTGTCGATGCGCTTATCTGGAAACCTGATGTAGTTACTAATGAAAACGGTATTGCCGATGTTAATTTCAGAATGCCGGATAATTTAACTACCTGGCGAGCTACAGTTAAAGGTATAACTGCAAACACGGAAGCCGGGCAGCAAGAGGATAAAATTATTTCAAGAAAAAATTTATTAATACGAATAAAAGCTCCGAGATTCTTTAGGCAGGGTGATGAGGTTACCATTTCAACAATCGTTCATAATTATTTAAACGGAATAAAGAAAGTTAAAATTTCTTTTGCACCCAAAAATATTCAACTTGTTGAATCGAAAATTGATCAGCCGGGGTTAAGTAAAAGTGAAAAATGGGAGAAAAGAAATTCCTATACGGTTTCGGTTCAAAACAATTCCGAAGTTAGAATTGATTGGAAAGTTAAAGTGACTGCACCCTCAGATAGTGCGGTATTGCTTGCAGAAGCATTGACTAATGAAGAATCAGATGCTGTGGAAATAAAAGTTCCAGTACATCCGGCAGGTATAAAAGAAATAGATCCATTAATTGCAAATATTTCCGGTAACAATTCCAGTAAGGATATTGATTTTATTATTCCTAGGAACTCAGATGTTCGAGCCGCGAAATTTTCTTTCTCAGTTTCACCTTCGCTTGCCGGGACAATAATAAAAGCGCTTGACGATCTCGTTGGCTATCCTTACGGTTGCGTTGAACAAACAATGAGCCGGTTCTTACCATCGATAATTGTCGCAACTACTTTTAAAGAAATAAATGCTCCTTTAAAAGCGGAAACTTTAAAGGAGCTACCGGTGGACGTTGATGCGGGGTTAAAAAGATTATACGGCTTTCAGCATCCTGATGGCGGTTGGGGTTGGTGGACTAACGACCAGACAAATCCATATATGACTGCCTATGTTATCTACGGAATGAGCCTTGCTAAAAACGCTGGATTCTCAATAGATTCAACTTCGTTTAATTATGGAATCGAAAACCTGAGAACACAATTAAAAAATTATAATAGCTTAGATCCGACAACAATTGCTTTTATGATTTATGCATACACGACGGCAATGGCTGGAAATAATTTTGATCATTTAACCTATGTCAAAATTATAGATGAACTAATTCAAAAAGATTTGAACCCATATTCTCTCGCTTTGATTTCCATAGCTTTGAATAATATGAACTCCCGAACACTTCTCTATTCCGTTTTAGAAAAATTAAAAAAGTTGGTTCAAGAAGAAAAATCATTTGCTTTCTGGAGCGGTAAGGAATGGCACTATTCATGGCAAGAAGATAAAGTTCAAACTACAGCGTTTGCAGTAAAAGCTTTGTTGAAAAACAATTTTGATCCTGAGCTTATTTCCAAAGCAGTAAGGTGGCTGTTAAACCAGAAGCAGGGATTTTCATGGCAGTCAACTCAGCAAACCGCCAGCGTTATTTTTGCTTTAGCAGATTATCTTAAATCAACTAATGAACTTAATCCAGATTTTGACGTTTCTGTGTTCTTGAATCGCAAAAAACTTTTTACTAAGCAATTTACGAAAGAAGATATTTTTAGCGATGAGTCGACAATTAAAATTGATGGCTCCAAAGAGGATTTGTTGAAAAAAGGTATAAACAAAATTACAATAAAAAAATCAGGCAGCGGTAAATTATATTTTAGCGGAGTAAATGAGTTCTATTTGCCTGAGAAAAAGATTGCTGATCCAAATAGCAAAATTGATGTAAAGCGCGAATACTTTGTTCTGAGACCGCAGCAAAGTGATAATAAAATCATTTATTCAAAAGAAAAACTTAACGGTACAGTAGAGTCTGGCGATTTAATTCTTGTTAAAACTCATGTAGAAATAGACGAAAATAATCTTCAATATTTAATTCTTGAAGATATGCTTCCTTCCGGTTTTGAAGCTGTAAAAGATGAAAACAATTTCCAGATTGAAGGTGAAAACAATAACCACTTTTACGGCGGATTTGGATTTAGACCAATGAACTGGTTTTATGCTGATAAAGAATATCATGACGACAAAGTCTCCTTCTTTGTAACCAACTCTACAAAATCAATGAATTTTTCTTACATAATTCGCGCAGAAATACCCGGAGACTTTAAGATTTCCCCGGCTCGATGCTATCTAATGTACTATCCGGAAGTTATCGGAAGAAGCGCTTCCACAGAGATAAAAGTTCGCGATCGGTAATGAAGTAACGTTATCAAGTGACTCTTGGAAAACCTGTCTGCCGAGGCTGTTGCACAACTCCAAAATGTCATTTCGACCGGAGGGAGAAATCCCATTTTAGACAGTTTTGAGACCTCTCTTTACGTTCGAAACTAAATAAGAGAGTTCTGCAACACTCTCTGCCGCCAGGCAGGTTGGAGAAATAGAATTATGCAGTATTTTCATTACCCCAATACTCCATTTTTCCATTTTTCCGCCACTCCATCTTTATTTCCCACAATTCATCCTTCTTTCCCTCTTATAAGAAATAATCAGGCACTTTAGTTATAAGTTCTTAATTATGAAAACCTTCCTTTGAATAATTCTTTGAAAATTTTGAATAAACTGGTTGGCATATATATTGACTTTTAATTGCTATCTGTTAAAGTCTATTTTTTAACAAAAAAGATTGAAAAATGATTAAGGGAACTGTAATTATCGACCGGGATATTTGTAAAGGATGTGAACTCTGTATAGTCGCATGTCCCCAAGAAAGTCTTGGATTATCTAAGCAAATTAACATAAACGGGTACCGCTTTGCTGAACTTGTTCAGGATAATTGTACAGGTTGTGTCAATTGCGCTCTTGTTTGCCCAGATGTGGCAATAACTGTTTACCGTCAGCCAAAATCGGCAATAAAAAATGCCGGTTAAATAGTAATCTATGACCTAAAAACTTTTAATGATTGGTTTTACAAATGGAACAAGAAAAAATATCAAAAAACGAAGCCAGCCAAAGCGGTAGGGAAGCCCGCCTTATGAAAGGTAATGAAGCATTAGCCGAAGCCGCAATAAGAGCCGGAATTGATGCATATTTTGGATACCCCATCACTCCTCAATCAGAAATACTGGAATACTTTACAAACGAAATGCCTAAGCGCCACGGTGTAGTTCTCCAGGCAGAAAGCGAAGTTGCCGCAATCAATATGATTTATGGTGCCGCCGGCGCCGGCGGACGGGTTATGACATCGTCTTCAAGTCCTGGTATAAGCCTAATGCAGGAAGGAATTTCTTATATTGCCTCTGCACAGTTGCCTTGTCTCATTGTTAATGTAAGCCGCGGAGGTCCCGGCTTAGGCACTATTCAACCTTCTCAAGGTGATTATTTTCAGGCTGTTAAAGGCGGCGGGCATGGGGATTATCATTTAGCTGTTCTCGCCCCTTCTTCTGTTCAAGAAATGGCTGATTTTGTCTTTGACGCTTTTCGCCTTGCAGAAAAATATAGAATTCCCGCTATGATATTAGCCGACGGAGCTTTAGGACAAATGATGGAAAAGGTTATACTTCCCGAA
>JAJYSI010000088.1 GCA_021793635.1 Bacteroidota bacterium | reverse complement strand
GGCTAAGGATTTTATCGCGCAGTAACAGGAGAAATAAGCTTTAAGTAATTTTAATTCTGCAGGGGAAAAAGGTGTTTCGCACTCATAAAAACAAGCTTCGCACAGCCCCGGATGTGATTCGCAGTCACAAAAATGAGTTTCGCACTGCCCCGGATAAGTTGCGCAGTGCCCCAGGTCAATTGCGCACAGCCCCAGATATGATTCGCACTCACAAAAATGAGTTTAGCACTGCTCCAGATAAGCTGCGCAGTGAGCCAGATCAATTGCGCACAGCCCCGGATATGATTCGCACTCACAAAAATGGGTTTCGCACAGCCCCGGATAAGCTGCGCAGTGACCCGGGGCAATTTTGCAGTCGTCCGGTGAAGTTTTGCACGGCAAAATGGGATGTTGGCAGGGGTAAAAGAAGTGTTGCATCTTGAAAAAGAAAAATACCGTAGAACAGACTTTAGTCTGTCAGTGAAGTTAAGAATTATTTTTTACGAAGGCTGATTTTTTATGGGGGATTTGTTTGTGTAATAAATTATAAGCTTTAATTTAGCACAGACTGAAGTCTGTGCTACGAGTTTCCTTCTACTATTTTTATTTCGTTGTCGGTTAAGCCGTAGAGTTCGTAAACGAGGGTGTCTATTTGCCTGTCGATTGAATTGCATTTGGTTTCCAGGTATTCTTTTTCGCTTTCGGTTTTTGATTCGTGCAGTTTCCTTTTTGTTTCGAGCATTTGATCGACTAGATGCACAATCCTATCATGTAGAGACTTTTCTTTAGCTTTGTTAAAATTAATTTTGTGAATTGGCAATAATCGTAAATCTCTAACTGAAATACGTGGAAAGTTTTCCTTCACAATTTTATTTGATACAAGTGGAAAAATGTAAGAAATAAATCTAGAATTTAATACCCCTAACAAGTATTTCATTGAGTATGATTTGTCTTCCCCATAGATAATATTTAAAATAGTTTTGTAATTACAGTATGTATCTTCAACATAAGTTGCATAAATTTTATAATAACCTTTAGCAATTATCTCTCTTACAAGAATTCTTGGACCGGTCAACCATTCCATAGTTCTGTAATCATGCAGCCAAGGACCATATTTAATATATTCCTTTTTCTGCCATTGCAAGATAAATCTTCCTACATCATTTCCAGATAATTCGGGCATATATTCGTTAGAGAGCTTTTTATTTGAATGAAAAACACGATTCTTGATTTGTTCTTGTGTATGCTTAATACTATTATAAGCCTGAGTTCCAAGTGATGCTCTTGCAAGTATTCCCAAATCAAAACTATTTTCTCTTATTTTCTTTAATAATTTTTCTGTTTCAACTGATGTCCTTACTTCGAAACGTTTCAGTTCATCCCTTTTCCAGTTATCTAGATTGAAAATTTCTGGTAATGTTTTATAAATCTTATCAGATGTAAAATTTTTATCAAATACTTTTACTTTTACATTATTATTTCTTTTACTTAGAGAAGTTTTATTTAATATAGTAATCGAAGTATCTACATTAGCAGCGTTAAATACCTTATGATTAAAAATTAATAATTCTTCAAGGTTTGATTTTTCAAGAACAAATTCTCTTAGGTTTTTTGTAAACTGTAATGTGTACCATGTATTAGGGGTAATGTAGCCCATTTTCCCATCTGATTTTAGCAATTTTATTGCTTTTTCAATAAATAAATGATACAGGTCAGCTTTATACTGAAAAGAAAAATATTTTGCTTTCAGATAAACAGCAACTTCATTTACGGTTTCTTCTTTGCCCAATATTTTATATGGTGGGTTTCCCACAATCGCATCGAAACCTCCGTTCTTCATTATTTCAGGGAAAGCATCTTTAAAGTTCATTGGCTTAAGTTTTTTTTCTTCTTCATACTCAAATAGGCTGCCTTCAAAAATACCTGTGCCAATTAGGGAGTTACCGCATATAATATTTTTATTTAAGCTTGGCAGTAATTGTTCTTTAAACATAACCCATGTTTCATGCGCGGTTGCTGTGGTCTCATCTTCCAATAATTTTAAGTACAATGAAAGCTGTGTTACTTCTACTGCCTGATGGTCGATATCAACACCGAAAATATTATTGGTAAGAATACTCTGTTTTTGTTTTAATGAAAGTATCCATCTGCCTTCAAACTTATGGCAGCCGTCTTTTTCTGCCTGCCTTGGATTTTGCTGGTACCATTTTTTATGGTAATCGAGAAGCCTGTCGAACACGGTAATAAGAAAAGAGCCGCTGCCGCAAGAAATATCAGCAAACCGCATCTTAGAAATTTCTTTAGGAGTCTTCCCATCAATCAATTTGCCGACTGTATTATCCACAATGTAATTTACAATGTACTGCGGCGTATAATAAACACCGCCGGCTTTACGGACTTCGGGCTTTTCTTCTATACGCGCGCGCTTATCGGTAGAGACAACAATATTGCCGAGAAATCTTTCGTAAATAGAGCCGAGGATATGAATAGGAATCAAATCGAAATTATACGGCGCGTTATTATGGGAAAGCTTGGCGCAAATTGAAGAAAAAGTTTTATCATCGGGTTCAAGAAAGTTTTTAGTATCTATTCTATGCTTTTTAAAAACAATACCGTTGTATTTTGCATCAAACATTCTTGAGGCGGAAACAAAGTCATCCCAGCTTTTTTTAGAAGCCGCAAACTTGCTTACGTAATCATCCGGCTCAATCTGCTTATCCTCTAAAAATCTAATAAAGACAAGTCGGTCGATGGTTCGCTGAGTCATTTCGGTAAGCTCATCGCTGTCCAATTCCGGGTTATTATTTTTAAAAGCTTTGGCAAGGCTAAGCCTAATCTCATCAAGTTCTTCAAGGAAAGATTCATCAACAGGCTGAACTGCTTTGTACAATCCTTTTTTTGCTTTGCCTCTAATATTAGGAAGGCTTTCGGTATATTTTTCAATTGAGCCGTCAGCAACAGCTTCGCGTGAAAAGAGCCAATAAATTTTAGAGAACTTTTCTTTATCGGCATAATCGGTATAATGGAAATAAGCGATCTGGTTATCTAATATGTTTCCAATATCGGGGCGAGTTCTACAATCAAGAATGTGGAACTCTTCAAAGTCGGTAAGTACGGCGATAGGAGTCTTAGCATTCCATCCATAGCTGCAAGTTTGGAAATAGTAATCGGCATTAAATAAATTTTTAGCAGGCTTTTTTGCTTCGACAAAGAACTTTACTTCTTTATAATTCGGAGCTAAGAAGAAAGCATAGTCAGCCCATCTTTGGCGGTCGCCTATACGGAGCGGCTTTTCTACTTTAACTTCCTGCTCGTAAGGATTTGTTTGGTCTTTATGCCGTACATCCCAGCCTAGGGCAATAAAGAATTTGTTTATGAAGTCATTGCGTACTTCCATTTCTGAATAAGACTGGGCTAGGAATTTAGATTCGTCTTGCTTGAAGGTATCTACAAGCGATTTGATTTGAAGAAAAGCCGAATTGAAATCTGTCAATATTCCACCTAAATAAGATTGTTCAATGCGAAAATAAAATAAATTATTTTAATGTGATAATTTAAGGGGAAAAAATTTTATGAAGGGAGAGGATTGAAGTTTCCGGAGTACAGACTTCAGGCGCATAGGAATTAACTTGAGAATGCATATTGGGTTGTGTAGTCAACGGAAAAATAATGTAATAAGGTTAGGAATACGGTTAGAATTTTTTACTATTAAGGTGGAAATAATTTATAAGGTTTGAATTCAATCATTTAATCACGTTGACCGCTTGAAATTATAAGCCGTTCATATCAGTATTTCTTCAAAATAAAGCTGCTAAAAATCTTTATTTGTACATTATTAATCTATGGATTAATAGTCCGTATGAAAACCGTTGAAACGGTTAGAAATGATATGTTTTTTTATTCTTTTTCCAACACTTAAAAGTGTTGGTTAAGAATATTAACACTGACTTTTAATCTGTGGGTTAATAAAATAGATTTTAGAACAGTTTAAACGTTTTTGAAGTAATGGATTATTTCGCTGTAAACCTGAGTCATTTATTTAATTCAAATTTTTTAATAAAGCCATATCACCTGTCATAACCTTTATAGCCTTATGAGACCCCAATAAAAAAAGACCTTATTAACTTATTAGGGCATTGGAAAAAAGAAAATAATAAATATTTGAAATAGGATAAATGTAATTTCGACTTTAAAAAAATTAGGTTATTGCGTGATAAGGTATTCGAGGTTATTTGAAATGATATTTTTCCTGCTTTTGGGTCAGCATCTACGATTTTGATTTTTTATAAGGTCCAAAATTCCTTTTACCATTTAAGTGAATCATATGTTTTGGATTATCTGCAATCCAAATATTTGTTTCCCAGGCTATCTCACCTTTATAGTTAAGCCAGGATTTTTTATCAGCCAAGACAGTTATGAAAACTAATTCTGCTTTGCTTTTTGCAAATAGTTCTTCAAGCTCAAATTTCCTTTTTTGAATAATCGGTCCGTGACTTGCAACGACTTCTATTAACATGAACCATCCTTTCTTCATGCAATGCAAAATTACATCGGGCATTTTCTTATTTCTGTTTTCAGTAACTATTCCAAAATTTTCTAATTCGTCTTTAGCAAAGAACAAAGGCTTCTTTTCTGAATTGCCAACATAAATAAGTCTCGCACCCCGGGCATAATTAGAGCGAAACTCTTTTATGATTTTCTTAACCAATGTATCGTGCAATCCTTTTGACAAATTAATTTCAATTATTTTTGAAACTGTTAAATGAATTCCTTCCATGTTGTATTTCTACGCATATTTATTTTTTTAATCTATTATGCTATTAGATAAGTTCGCGTTTTACCTGTACATGTTTATTAAAAATATTTTGGTCTCTGCGTGTTCCTTAATAGAAAGAGGAAATGATTCTTTGATAATAAATATAAGAAAACCAGATGTAATGTTTTATATACCGGATTGATTTTTTAATGAGTGTATATTATTTCGTTCATACCGAAATATGCAAACATAATTTTGTAGCACGGACTTTAGTCTGTGCGTGTATCGAATTTGAGGTTACGAAGGAAATAGGAAATGTGCTATGCGTATAGTTTATGTATGTAGGTGTACTTCCAGTCTTTCCAATCTTTAACCAGTTTCGCTTCAACAGGGTTGTTGGTTACGTAGTTGATAACATTGTATAATTCCAAATCGTCTCTAACTAATCTGTCAAAGCTTTCATCCTGCCATATACTACCTGCGGTGTTTTGTAGTTTGTTTATTTCCCGTGAGGATACGCCTTTGATGGTCTGCATTATTTTACTAATACCCCTGTTGCCTTCTAATAACCGGAAGACTAAATGGATGTGGTTTGGCATAATACAATAACATATTAATGAGTAATCCTTGGCGTCCGGCTCATGCAACTTATCTTCATTTATTTTTGCAATGTGCATTTGGGTTAAATCTTTATTACCTGCAAAAGAGGCGTTATGCAATAATTGATCGTACTTTTTAAATATTCTTTTTTCTTTGATGCTATCCGGTTCTTTGGAATGCTCTAGTTCGTTTCGTAATTCTTTAATGATGTTTGCGGGAAGTGAATCGCGAAGCCGATATGTTATGAAATATGTTCCTTCATCATAATATAAGTGAGGGAGATTCCGACGGGTGAATGTACGGTGCTGCATAAATTTTATATTTGCAGAGGCAGTCCAATAAGTAACTAATTGAGGCGCTGAGCTTGTCTAAGTAATCATTTATCTTCAAATAGGGAATGTCAACATGCTCGGTGTTTAGTCAGTTAACTTTTAGTCTACCTCTATGTATTTTTTATTTGTTATAATATGGCACAGACTATAGTCTGTGCTACGAGATTCATGTTTTTATTATTTCGCACAGACTAAAGTCTGTGCTACGAAATTTGGATTTAATTTGCCGGAGGCGGGGGCGGGGGATTGGTTCCACCGTTGTTTCCGCCTCTTAGCGCTGCTAAGACTTTTGAAAAAATGAAAAGGTCCTTTTTGGCTTTGTCGTTTTTGAATATCCGCTGACAATCGGTGCATAGGTCTATGACATCGCTGTAGATGGAATTAAATTCTGTGATAACTTCTGCGGTAAGTTCAGGACGTTTGCCTTTTTCGCCCTCTTGCGATATCTCGGCATTATTTAATGGACTGCGATAGCCTTTTATGCGGGTTAATAATCCGGCGGAACTTCCGTGTGTAATTATATCGGTTTCAAGATCTGTTGATAAGTTTAAATTTATTTGATCTAGAAGTCCTATAGTAGCTTCCTGATTACCACGGCTGACTTTAGTAAAAAATTTATTGAAGCCAAGAGTTGTTTTTATTTCACCAAGTTTTTCTTTTTCATTTTTATAATCTGTGTTAAGGTTGCCGTACAATTCGGAAAGGTCTTCTTTAGCAGGAGCCATAATGGAATTTAAATACATAGTAGAGCTACGTAAATCCTTAGAGATGTCTAAGCCGCTGTACTTGTCTTTATCTGTTTGGATTCTTTGAAGTAAATCAGGGAAGAATGGGTCTGCGTACTTTGGTCTCTTAGCTGTAATAGCTTCTTTGTTATTGACAGCGCTTTGTACAATTGTCCCGCTAACGATAGGCAGTTCGGTAATAGAGCAGTGGAATAAAGGTTTAATGGTGCCCATTTTAGATCTCCAATATTTGTTGTTAAATAAGTAAAGAACCAGTTAATGAACGGTTAATATTAAATTAATATCAGGACACAGAAAAATTCTTTTTAGTTTTTGTGTTCGGGATGTTGCTAAATATTTATAGTATTTACCAAATAGCTGATATAATTTATATTATCAAAGGAAGGACTTTGCCAGTGTTATATTTAGCTTTGCAGGAAGCGGTCCAACGACAAAGCTGAGGATTTTACAGTTCCATAAGAAAATTGTAATATTCTTTTACTTCTTCCAATTCGGCATTCACGTAATGCTCAAAAAGTTCTTCACCGGTTAATTCTTTTAAGGCAGATATGCTAACGTCTATTAACCTTATACCAAGATCGGTTACAACAACATTATCAAAAGTTCTTCCGCCAAAACCTGAAGGATGTTTAATATCTCTATGACAAAAACCATGTTTATGTAATTCTTTCAACTTTTCTATAAAAACATTATACATGACATCACGAATTTCTATCTCAATACTCCTCGGTTCTAAAATATTTAATCTTTCCATAACGAGGATCTGGTTTGATCCTTCAAGTTCTAAACGAATAAATTTTACAACAAGATCATTTATTTTGTTTGCATAATCCATATTATTCTTTTCAACTGCAATTTCTACTCTAGATTGGGAGTAAATATTTTACCTGCTTCTGATAGTGAAATTGCTATTACGAGATTATTCATTCCGCGGGATAACTCGTGTGGATATTTATTATTCTTTTCCATTTAATTGACCTTAATTTGTTATTCAAAATATGATTAAATTATGTGCGATTCAATTTTTCGTTATTTAGGGATGGTATCTTTACAGAAACACAAAAATGCCATCTATTTATAATTATTATTCTTGCTCTTTATCTTAATCGTACTCTTACTCGGATTTAGGTTTCGATTAAGAGAAAGATTAAGATTATGATTACGACAAAAAATATGTTATTACGATGACAGGCACTTATAGATTTATAGACCACACTGCGGATATAGCGGTAGAAGTTTCGGCAGAGAGTTATAATGACTTGTTTGCTGCTTCTGCTCTTGCATGGAAGGATTCTGTTGTCGATAATTTTTCTTCAGATAATCAGGGAGAAAAAGAAATTGAAATAAACGATAAGTCGTTGGAAGAACTGCTGGTTAATTTTCTCTCAGAATTGAATTATCTTTTACTTGTGAAGAGATGGATATTTTCCGGAGTGAAAGAAATTTCAGTTGGTAAAAATAAAGATCAATATACAGCTAAAATAAAAATAACAGGCGAGCCGGTTGATGAAAGCAAGCATGAATTGAAAATAGAAATAAAAGCTGTAACCTTTCATCAGATGGATATAAAGTATGATGATGGAAAATATAAAACCAGAATTGTGTTTGATATTTAATTATTAAATAAATAAAGTTTTTTGTTACACTGAGTACCACAAAGGAAGCACAAAGAACCACTGAGAAGGAGAGAAAAATGGATTTAAAGCAGCTAAATGAATTGACAAGTAAAATTATTGGCTGTGCAATTGAAGTTCATAAGCAGTTAGGTACTGGATTGCTGGAATTAGCTTATGAGGAATGTTTAAGTTACGAATTAACTATTAACGCGGCTCTCTTAGGTTCTCTGTTGTCCTCTGTGTAACGAAAGAGAGATATGAATATGGAAATACAATTAAATAAGATACGAGAGAATGTTTGGGAAATACCTGTGCAAGGCGGAATGCGTGTGCCGGGCAGAGTTTATATTTCCAAAGAAATGCTTGACCGCTCAATTCAAAATGAAGATGCATTGAAACAGGTTGTAAATGTTGCTCATCTTCCGGGAATACAAAAGTACAGCCTTGCGATGCCGGATATTCATTGGGGCTACGGATTTCCAATCGGCGGTGTTGCAGCAACAGATTTATCCGAAGGAGTAATTTCTCCAGGCGGAGTTGGATATGATATTAACTGCGGCGTTAGACTTGCAACAACATCATTAGAATATGATTTGGTAAAAAATAAAATTGACTGGCTTATATCAAATCTTTTTAAAAATATTCCTACCGGAGTCGGTGCGAAAGGTGCAATTAAAAAACTTACTCTTTCAGAGATGAAAAAAGTTTTAAGCAAAGGTTCGGTTTGGGCTCTTGAAAACGGTCTCGGCAAACCTGAAGACATTGAGTTTACGGAAGAGAGCGGAACGTTGAAAAATGCCGATCCGGATGTTGTAAGCGAACGCGCAATAGAACGAGGAAACGACCAGGCTGGAACTCTTGGCTCCGGAAATCATTTTCTTGAAGTAGATGTTGTTGAAGAAATTTTTTATCCCAAAGCAGCAGAGACTTTCGGATTATTTAGAAACCAGATTGTAGTTTTAATCCATACAGGCTCACGCGGATTGGGTTATCAAATATGCGATGATTATCTAAAAGTACTGCTTAAAGCCAGCGATGATTATGCAATAAATCTTCCGGATAGGCAGCTTGCTTGTGCGCCTTTAAATTCCAAAGAAGGAAAAGATTATCTTGCGGCAATGCAGGCAGCGGCAAACTTTGCATGGAACAATAGGCAGGTGATAATGTATCTTGCTAAGAAAAGCTTCATGTCTACATTTGGAATGAAGGAATCGGAGCTTGAGTTTAATCTTGTTTACGATGTCTGCCACAATATTGCAAAGATAGAAGAGCACAAAATCGGAGAAGAAAGAAAGCAAGTTTGTGTGCATCGCAAAGGTGCAACCAGAGCATTTCCTCCCGGCAGTGAAATGATTCCGAAGAAATATAAAGAAGTCGGTCAGCCGGTTTTAATACCCGGCGATATGGGAAGATATTCTTACGTAGCAGTAGGAACGGAAAGGGCAATGGAAGAAACATTCGGAAGCTCTTGCCACGGTGCCGGAAGAAATCTCAGCAGAACCAAAGCAATGAAAGAAGCTAAGGGAAGAGATCAG
>JAJYSI010000087.1 GCA_021793635.1 Bacteroidota bacterium | reverse complement strand
TTCCGATATTGAATCAGTAATAATTAACGGAAGGATTGTGTACGATAAAAGACAATTTCCTTTTGATATTTCAGAAATTTATTTGAACGCGAGAAAAGCAGCACAAAGGTTATGGAAAAGAATGGACGATTTAAAATAATTTTTACGTCTTGATTTTATTATTTACTAAGATGCAATATTATTTCCAAGTAAGATTAAATAACCGGAGGAACTTCATTTGACAACAATGCTTTATAATGAATAATCTCCCAGGATAATTCTTCGTCACTAATGTTTCCACATTCAATTATAACAGGATTTTGGATAGACCACTTTTTACAGACTTCATCAACCAACTCATTCCGGACCACAAGGATTAATATTTTTTTATAACCGGAAAAAATTTGATCCAAGCTTTTTGCCCATCCTTCTCCTTTTAATTCAAGATATCCTACTTCATCGACAACACAAACATCCATGCCATTTAATTTTTCCATCGCTAATGCCTGTTGACCAAAGTCGAGTCCTTCTTGATCAAAATTGAAATTCCCAATTCTTACATTACTTAGACTTCCTTCGACACTGCACAATTTTTTCGAAACCCCTGACGAGACATCAATAATATCAAAAGCGGAACGTTTATCATTCTCCCAATAACCGGGAGCCAATATACCGCCGACTTTTATTCCTTCAGTCTTTAGATAACCGATTACATTTCTAAGCAAAGTAGTTTTGCCTGAACCCTTTTCACCTCTAAATATAAATACTAAGGGCAGACCGGCAGTATGCTTTTCAATCCTTTCAAGCCAGTCATCAGCTTTCTTTAATAATTTTGCAACCGAAGAAACCGGCTGCTTAAAAATTCTTTTCTCTTCGGCAATGTTGGCAACCATGAATGGAAGAATTCTGAAAGCTGCTTCGAGCGACTGCGCGAACTGTCCCATTCCTTTCTTCTTAAACCACTTTTTAATTACTGGATTTCTTATTTCAATACTTATACTTGAAAATCCAATTACCATTAAGAAAGCCCGGAGGTTAATTGAAGCGCCTAAATAAAATCCAGCTAAGGCAGTGCTGCCTGAATTATTATTTAGGCTGCTTAACAGCCATCCTGAGAGCAAAGCTATAGTTATAATTGCCAACCAAAATTTCGGTCTTTTTAATCTTTTAAGATTTTGTTTATAAATGAATAGACAAACAACCACGTATGTTATAATAAAAATTGATGAAAGCCATAATGGAAAACTTCCAAGCAAAACCAAACCGACGACTATGGCAGTTAGGTGAAATAATAAAAGTGCAATTGAATAATTCTGGTTAGAGTTTTGAGGAATAATATTGATTGGCGATTTAAGATTTAGAGGTGACAAAATTTTTTCATAACGGAAATTCTTTGAAACTTCACCAACTCTCATTCCGATTAAAGCAGCTATTCCACCGATGATCAAATCCAAAATGAATAAGAGCAAAATTAAAGTCCATGGATTTTCCATTGGAATGTTTAATTGCTTTATGGCGAATTGGTAAAGCTTAGAATAAAGATCGACAATGTTAAATCCGTAGATTATAATTAGATTAATAATTTTATAGAAGAGAGACCATGAAACTGCAAGCCCGCCGCCTAAAATAAATCCGACATAATTTGAACCTAACAAACCGACGATACCATCAAGTATGAAAGCTTCGGCAGCAATGCTAATCATTGGTCCGAATATATCTGCGCTTGGTGAAATGGTTTTCATTACCGCACAGATTAAGCCTGCCCGCCAGATAATTCCGTTCGCACTCCAATAACGGCTGCTGCTTACAAGAAAAATTATTGCTATAAAAGTTAATATTGTTCCCGAGAATGGTATATGAGCGTTATGAAGGAAGCTTCCCAAAATTATTTCACTCGAAGCCCACAAACTTCCGATAACCGAAGCCTTTAGCCATACCGGGTTAAGTCCGCTTTTTCCTTTCAATTGATTTTTCCTTTATAGTCCTCTCAAATAACTATCTTTCGTCCTTTGGTTTCGGGAAAGGTCCAAATCCATACGCCGGTTAAAATTGCAAACAGAGCAGCTAAAGAAATTCCGCCGCTTAATCCATAGTCATTTGCAATTATAACAATGACGACCGGAGTAAAGAATTGTATGCCTCGTGCAAGATTAAAGGCTGAACCCATGGCAGTATTTCTAATCTTTGTCGGGAACAGTTCAGAGAAAAGCGGACCGTAACCGCTGAACATACCGGTTCCCAATCCCACTAAAAACATAAAGCTTAAAATCAACGGAGGATAAATTGCAACTGCTTCCCAAAGCAAAGTAATCATAATTAAACCGGCAGCCATTATAACAGAATAAATTGAATACGCCGGTCTCCTTCCCAGTTTATCAGCAATAAACCCGAAAGTAAAATAACCGAGCAAACCGCCAGCCTGCGTAATCAGCATCCACTCTGCCGATTTTACAATACTAAATTGCCTCTGCTGATGAAGATATGCCGGCAGCCAGGTATAAGTAAACCAGTAAGCAGACATATCGAAAATTGCAAGCACTAAACTTTTAATGAAGAGTGATCTGTTCTCATCGTTAAACAGAGATAAAAAACTATTTTCATGTTTTTCTTTTGGAGAATTCTCAGCTTCAACCGGTGAGATAGATAACTTCTGCCTTTCAGCCCAAACATCGGATTCGGGCATGCCTTTTCTCATAAACAACACAAGAAGCGCAGGCAGTATAGAAATAAAAAAGCATTCACGCCAGCCAAGCTGATTTACAAGCAGCCCGCCAACAATTGACGCAAGCACAATTCCAAACGGCGCACCGGTCTGCATAAACGCGCCATACCTTCCTCGGACTTTTGCCGGGAATGTTTCGCCGATATAAGTTTGCCCGGTAGCCCATTCGCCGCCTACTCCAAGTCCCGTTATTATTCTAAAAAGTAGAAGTACCCAGATTGAGGTTGATATTCCGCAGAGAAAAGTTCCGATGCTGTAAGTTAGAATAGTCCACTGAAGCACCTTTCTTCTTCCAAATTTATCCGATAGTACACCAAAGATAACGCCTCCAATTGCAGTTGCAGCCAGGGATGAGC
Source organism: Bacteroidota bacterium (assembly GCA_021793635.1). Next base: position 6,515 of record JAJYSI010000087.1, on the reverse strand, counting down.
CGAGCACCCAAGATAGTTCAATATTAGTCAGGTGGAGCTCTTTGCCGATTGGAATTAGAAGGAATGAAAAAAGGATCAGGTCGTAGAAATCAAAAACCCAGCCAGCCCAGCTCATAAAAAGGATTTTGAAATGGAGCTTAGTCGGTTTTTCGAACTCGTTTAGTAGATGATTGTCCATAGAATTACTTTGATTGTTGATGAAAATTCAATTTCAGCTAATTGAACACAATCACCAGGTCTATGCCGCTTTTATAAACTATCCCAAATTAGAAAATCGTATCAAAATTATGCGCGGGTAATTTAAGAAATAAAAATGATAAAAATGAAAATTTTATATAAACGATATGATTTTTCTTTTAGAGTTATTTGAAAAATAAGTTCCCCGAATTTTCAACAAGTCAAATAAAAAGATTAAAACAGCAATTTATAACTTTATTTGAGGCGCCGGTCGGATTCGCCCCGATAAAATCGGGGTTGCAGACCTTCGCCTTAAGCCGCTTGGCTACAGCATGTCATATTTTTTATCAATAACCGAGTGATTTTAGAAATGCTCTGCCATGTCCGCTTTTAAGAAATTTCTCTCTCTGCATCGCTTCAAATTTACTTTAATATTCTTCGTAATAGATTAGTTCCAATGGTCTTCTATTTTTTGTTGATTCTACTAACCCAGCTTGATGCTCTGGAATTCGTCTTTCTAGATTATCGGAGAATCCTATGTACCTCTTTTTATCCTTTAGACTTCGTAGAACATAGACATAATACATATCTACCCTTTTTACTTTGAGGCGCCGGTCGGATTCGAACCGACGAATAAAGGTTTTGCAGACCTTCGCCTTAAGCCACTTGGCTACAGCGCCTTATAAAAAATAAAATCCACAATGAGTGGATCTTTGAGCGGGAAACGGGACTCGAACCCGCGACATCAACCTTGGCAAGGTTGCGCTCTACCAACTGAGCTATTCCCGCGTAAATAATTTGATTAAACTTTTTAAGAACTTTTTTCTTTTTGTGGAACTCGGAGACATCAACCTTGGTTCCGATTATTCGGGGCTAAGCTATTCCCGCGTAAATAGTATTTCCTTTAAGAACTTTTTCTGAGGTAAACTTTATTTCTACTGTGTCGTCTTAAAAATTAGGATCAAATATAATATGATTAGATTTTCAATGCAATATGAACTAAACAAAATAATTACATTTTCACACGTTAAAGACAAAATTTATTAAATTGCAGATGAAATCTTTGCCAATTTTAAATTATTTTCTATGAACTATTTAATTTGTGCAGTAACCGGGTATCTTTTAGGCTCTTTGCCTACCGGTTATCTAATTCTGAAGAGAGAAAAAGGAATTGATTTAAGACATGCCGGCTCAGGAAATGTCGGTGCCTTAAATGCATTGGAGGTTTCTAACTCCAAATTAATCGGACTGTTGGTTCTCATTATTGACGCATTAAAAGGTCTGCTTAGTGTTTACATTTCAATTTTATTTTTTCCGTATGATTTTGTAATGCCTGCGTTGGCGCTTACTTTTGCCGTGTTCAGCCACTGCTTTAATCCGTGGCTGGGATTTAACGGCGGCAGAGGTCTGGCAACTGCTGCAGGAGGCACATTATTAATTTTTCCATTACTTCCCGCTGTTTGGATAATTATTTGGACTGCATTATTTATTTTGAAAAAGGACGTCCATCTTGCCAACATAACGGCAATAATCATTACATTTGTTGCAGTCATGTTTTCTCAGGAAATTGATTTCAGGTATTCTTTTCCTCACTCTAACTCTGTTTCAATGATATTATTTTTCACATCGGTTTTAATGATGATTATTTTCATTAAACATATTGAACCTCTGAAAGAAATTATTAAAAATTACAATGCAGCTAAGGGAAAAAATGAAGAATAAAAAAATTCCAATATTACTATTAATTGTTTTCATCGTCATTTCGGCTTCCGTGTTGATTTTAACACAAACAAAAAGCGATTCTAAACTTTATTATGATGCCGATCCGATTAATTCCAACTCAGCTTTCCAAAACAGAAATCAGCAAGAAGAAAATATTTCAGACAGCAGGCAGAATGCAATAACTGAAACCGTAAAAAAAGTGAGCTCGGCAGTTGTTGGTATTAATGTAACAGAAATTCAGCAGTACGGCAGTCCGTTTGGTAATTTATTTAATGACCCTTTCTGGAACCAATTTTTCGGCAACCAGGGCTTCAGCCAAAAGGTAAAGGAACTCGGCTCCGGTTTTATTATTTCGCCGGACGGTTATATTGTAACTAATGATCACGTTGCCGGCAATGCATCGGAAATTACAGTTACATTAACCAATGGTAAAGATTATAAAGCAAAGCTTATAGGAACCGATCATTCAACCGACATCTGTCTTCTAAAAATTGACGGAGATAATTTTCCTTATGTAAAGCTTGGAAATTCTGAGAATGAAATTATTGGCGAATGGGTAATTGCTTTCGGCAATCCGTTTGGACTTTTCAGTTTAAATGATAAGCCAACAGTTACCGTTGGAGTTTTAAGTTCTTCGGGAATGAACCTTGAGCCGATTGACAATAGATATTATTTAAATATGCTTCAAACAGATGCTGCAATAAACGGCGGCAACAGCGGCGGTCCGCTTGCAAACAGCGCCGGTGAAGTAATAGGCATGAATACTCTTATTTACAATCCGAACGGCGTTCAAAGTAATGTTGGAGTTGGCTTTGCCATTCCAATTAATAGAATAAAAAGAATTATAACGCAGCTGAAAAAATACGGAAAGGTTAATCGCGACTTTAGCATCGGTATGAGGATACAGCCTGTCGACAAAGCAATTGCAAAATATTATAATTTACAAAGTACCCGCGGAGTAATGATTTCTCAGATACTTCCGAACACTTCGGCTGAAAAAGCGGGATTAAAAGAAGGCGACATAATTTTACAAGTAAATGATTTTCTTATTAACGATGAGCAGACACTAATCGGCGTATTCCAGCAATTTAGCGCCGGCGATATTGTAACATTAAAAATTTTGCGGGGAGATAAAACATTAACTAAACAAATGAAACTGGAGAAAACAACATGATAGAAAGATATACGCTGCCGGAGATGGGCAGGATCTGGCAGGATGAATTTAAGCTGCGCACCTGGCTGAATATTGAAATTTTGGCATGCGAAGCGAGAGCATCTCTCGGAGAAATTCCGCAAAAAGATGTTGATGTAATTAAGCAGAAAGCAAACTTTGATGTAAAAAGAGTTTTGGAAATTGAAGAGACTACCAAGCATGATGTAATCGCATTCCTTACCAACGTTGCGGAATATGTAGGACCGGAATCGCGGCATATACATTACGGCATGACTTCTTCAGATATTCTTGATACAACTCTTTCTTACCAGATGAAATCAGCCGGCGAACTTTTGCTGAAGCGGTTGTTTGATCTGAAAAGTGTTTTAAAAGAAAAAGCAATTGAACATAAAAATACATTGTGTGTGGGAAGATCGCATGGTATTCATGCAGAGCCTACAACAATGGGTTTAAAATTTGCATTATGGTATGAAGAGACAAAGCGAAATATTTTAAGGCTTCAAAGTGCAATTAAAACTATCAGCGTCGGGCAAATTTCCGGTGCTGTAGGAACGTTTGAGCATTTATCTCCAAAAGTTGAAGAATATGTTTGCGAGAAAATGGGATTAGCTCCAGCGCCTGTTTCAACACAAATTATTCAGCGTGACCGCCATGCAGAATTTATGACTGCACTGGCTCTTGTTGGTGCTACTCTTGAAAAGATCGCCCTTGAAATCCGTCATCTTCAAAGAACTGAAGTTCTGGAAGCTGAGGAATATTTTTCAAAAGGACAAAAAGGTTCATCTGCAATGCCGCATAAACGCAATCCGATTGTAAGCGAAAGAATTGATGGGCTTGCAAGAGTATTGAGAAGCAATGCAATTGCTGCAATGGAAGATGTTGCCCTCTGGCACGAACGTGATATCTCACATTCTTCCGTTGAAAGAATTGTTGTGCCGGATAGCTGCATTGCACTGGATTACATGCTTGATTTAATGGTCAAGCTTGTTAAAAACCTGTTGATCTATCCCGACAATATGATAAAGAATTTAAACTTAACGAGGGGTCTTGTTTATTCGCAGGCTGTTCTGCTGAAACTTGTAAATAAAGGAGTTTCAAGAGAAGATGCATATAAAATTGTTCAATCCTCCGCTATGGAAGTCTGGGCAGACAAAACGAAAGATCTTTACAGCGAATTGAAAAAATCCCCGGATGTTAAAAAATATCTTACCGAGGAAGATTTGAAGGATGTATTCGCAAGCAAAAGAACATTAAAGAATGTTGATTATATTTTTTCCCGAAGTATTGATGCGGATTGAAATACTTCGATATTTTAATTAACTCAACTATTCTCCTTGTATTATAGAAAGTGTGGAGAAAATTTATGTATTCTACTTCTCCATTACTTCAAGGAAATGGTTTACTTTAAATTACTTATTTTTAAATAGAGGTGGGTATGAAAATCAAAAATATTTTTTTGTTCTCGCTTATGTTGGCTTTTACTTTTTTCGTGTCAGTTAATGCTAAGGAAAAGAAAACTGCAAAGAAGGCTGAACTAAAAGTTGGTATGACTGCTCCGAATTTTACTCTTCAGGATGTTTACGGACATTCTTACACACTTTCACAATTCAAAGGCAAAGTACCTGTCATCGTTTATTTCTATCCAAAGGCGGGCACTCCCGGATGCACCAAAGAAGCCTGCGGAATTAGAGATGACTGGGGCAAATTCCAAAAAAGCAAAATCCAGGTTTTTGGAATTAGTGTAGATACGAAACCGGAAATAAGAAAATTCATCCATGACTATCATTTAAACTTCCCTCTTCTTTCCGATGCAAGCCATAAGGTGTCCAATATGTACGGAGTTTATAGCAAGAACGGTTATGATCAGCGGATAACCTTTATTGTAAATAAAGAAGGCAAAATTGCGGATATTATTCATGTTCAAAATATCGATCAGCATGCCGCGGAGGTTTATAAGCTCGCAAAGAAGCTAATATAGTTTTTTGCAAAGAGTGAAGTGCATTAAATTTAGTTGAAGACCCTAAGCAAAATGTACTTTGCTCTTTGCTTTTTATAATTCTCTAAAAATGATAGCAACACACGCAACGTAATCCCGTGAATGACTCATCGAAATCTTCAAACTCTTTCCGTCAGTTAAGAAAGATTCGAGATCGCCTTTTAAGTTTACAAGCGGCAACCCGTTTGGTTCATTATAGATTTCAATATCCTGCCAGCCGACATCTTTACTCCAGCCGGTAGTAAGAGCTTTAAAGACTGCTTCTTTTGCTGCAAACCTTGCCGCTAAATGCTGATACTTATTTTGTTTGCTTAAACAATAATCAAGTTCGGTTACTGTATAAACTTTTTTAAGAAAGTGATCGCCGTACTTTTCTACGCTGTTCTTAACCCTGTCAATTTCAATTATGTCAATTCCAATTCCGAATACCATAACAATCCTAAAATTTCAAAAACAAAAAAAATAAAGTTATAATTAGTAACCTTCAGCAGAACCTGGTCCGCGCGGATCTGAAGCGCCGTAAATTATTCCGTCGTTGTTGTCTATCATTATTCCTTCCGCAAGTCCTAAAGTTCTTTCCGGTCCAAATTTATAACCCATTTTAATAAGATTATTTTTTACATCCGGTGATAATGCAAACCTCTCATAATAAATTTCATCCGGCAGCCATTGATCGTGGATTCTAGGCATGTCAATCGCCTGCCTAATATTCATGTGGAAATCAATACAGTTCATAATTACCTGAAGAACGACGGTAATAATAGTAGAGCCTCCCGGTGAACCAATAACGATGTACGGTTTTCCGTCTTTTAGTACAATTGTTGGAGTCATCGAGCTTAACATTCTCTTGTTAGGCTGAATAGAATTTGCTTCGCTGCCCATTAGACCGAATTGATTCGGTACTCCAGGTTTAGCGCTGAAGTCATCCATCTCATTATTTAATAAAAAACCGGCACCTGCCACAACAACCTTAGAACCGTATGCAGAATTTAGAGTAGTTGTAGTGCTGACCGCATTTCCATTTCCATCGTAAACAGAATAATGAGTTGTTTCCATGCTTTCATGGAACTCCGGGAATTTCCCGGGTAAAATTTCATGGGCTGGAATTGCGCGGTTTGTTATTTTTTCGAAAATTGATTTCGCATATTTTTTTGAAGTCAATTCCGCAATCGGCATCTTAACAAAATCAGGGTCGCCTAAATATTTGGTGCGATCGGCATAAGCGAATTTCATTGCCTCTACAAGCTTATGAATATATTGGCTGCTTCCCCAGTCATCCGTTTTAAAATTATAATTCTCTAAAATGTTAAGAAGCTCAACCAAAGCAACTCCGCCAGAGCTTGGAGGCGGCATCGAGACAATTTCATATCCCCGGTAAGTTCCCGTCACCGGTTTTCTTTCGACCGGTTTATAATTTTCAAGATCTTCCTTTGAAATATAACCGCC
>JAJYSI010000086.1 GCA_021793635.1 Bacteroidota bacterium | reverse complement strand
AGATAACAGCGCGTTTAATTATAAAGAAATGACGGATCAAAAACTTGGAGATGTTGTGTATCAGCCCGATAGTCCTAATGCCGATGCCAAAGGTTATGTGCAGGAATCAAATGTTAATATTGTCACAGAAATGGTTGATATGATTTCCGCATCACGAAGCTATGAAGCTAACTTGACGGCATTAAACACTTCCAAGCAAATGGTAAAAGATTCACTCGGGATTTAATTAGATGAAAATATCGACTAATATGATAGGAAATTATAATCCACAGGTTTACAGCGGTTCGGTTAAAAATTCAAAAGCTAACGAGTCCCAATTTAAATTAGAATCTAAGCCTGCAGATAAAAAAGCTGTAAACAATCTTTCGCCGGACGAGAAAAATTACTTTGTAAAGCTTTATCCGCAGAATAAAAGTGAAATTATAGATCATCATGCCTATGAAAAAAACGGAAAGATGTCCGGTGTAAAAATAGGTTCAATGTTTGACAAGCGAGGTTAATTATGCAAATCAGTTCCATACAAAACACAATACCTGAAATAATAAATTCAAATAAACTTGAAAAATCAAAGGATGATAGTTTCGGAAATATCTTAACAGATTTTATCGGTCAGGTGAACAACAATCAATTAGATGCGGACAACATGACGCAAAAATTCGTTACTGGGGGCAATGTTGAAATTCAAGATGTAATGATAGCCGGAGAGAAAGCTAAAACAAGCCTTGATCTGCTGATGGAAATTCGAAATAAAGCAATCGATATGTATACTCAATTATCCCAAATACAAGTTTAAAAAATGAAAGACAATCCATTAAGTGCAATTTTAAATATTTTCAATAAACTTTCGTTTCAGCAAAAGATAGTTATTGGCGGAACCGTTGGTATCACGGCAGTTTTGTTAATCATTCTATTATCATTTCTTAATCAGCCGAACTATTCGCCATTATATACTAATCTTTCGCAAGACGATGCTTCAAAAGTTGTTGAACAATTAACGACCCAGAAAATTCAGTACGAAATTGAGGACAACGGCAGAACTATAGCAGTGCCTAAAAATGAAGTTTATAAAGTCAGGCTGTCGTTAGCAGCGAAGGGGATTCCGAGCTCAGGAGTAGTTGGCTATGATATTTTTGATAAGTCAACAATGGGGATGAGTGAGTTTATGCAAAAGTTAGATTTTAAGAGAGCTCTTGAAGGTGAGCTGACAAAGACCATAATGGAAATTGACGGGGTTGCAGGGGCAAGAGTTCATCTTGTAATTCCCCAAAAGTCGGTCTTTAAGGATGAACAAAAACCTCCTACAGCGGCAGTTGTTTTAAAGTTGAGAGATAATTATTCGTTAACCAGGAGCAATATTGCGGCAATTATAAATCTTGTTTCAAGCAGTGTGGAAGGATTAACTCCGGGAAAAGTTACGCTGTTAGATACCCGCGGAAAGCTTTTATCAAAACAAGAAGATGACGACCCGCTAGCAGTAGCAAGTTCGAAACAATATGAAATTAAAAAATCAATTGAAAATTATCTTGCTCAGAAAGCACAGTCAATGCTGGATAATGTGCTCGGATACGGAAATTCCATGGTAGAAGTTAATGCAGATATAAACTTTGATCAGGTTGAAAAAACTATGGAGTCTTATGATCCAAACTCTCAGGTAGCAATTAGCGAACAAACAATTAAAAGTAATAATAACGGTAAAACAATGGGGGATTCTTCAGCACAGCAAAGTCAGAACAGCACTACGAATTATGATATAAGCAAAACTATCCAAAAAGTTGTTGAGGGTACAGGAAATATTAAACGATTGAGTGTAGCCGCTGTAATCAATGATGTCCCAAAGGAAATTAAAGTCGGAAATGATGTAAAGACTGACTATAAACCGCGCTCACCGGAGGAGATGGGAAAACTTGGGGAGATAATAAGGAATGCCGTAGGCGTTGACTCCACAAGGAACGATCAATTTTCACTTGTGAATATTCCTTTTGAAACGAAAGACATTGAAGATATTAAAATGACAAAGCCGGGAATGTTTGATGATCCTAACAAATGGATGAATCCTATTCTAATGATTGGTGCAATAGCTGCCTCAATCTTCTTACTAAAGGGAATAATGAAACGATTAAAGAATGAAAAAATAATCATTGGTACTTTTAATAATGGATTTGAATCAAATAACTTTGGGGTACCGGAGTTAGTTGGCTCAAAACAATCTTCGCAATTGGGAATGAATTTTAAAAAGAATTTATTGCCAATGGGTGATTTGGAAGATGAAATATCCGACGAAGCGGTTCGTAAAAAAAATCAGCAGGAAAAAATTTCTAACTATGCTTCTAAAAATCCTATGGAAGCGGCAAAGCTAATAAATGCTTGGCTCCATGAAGACGAATTTATTTAATAAATATGGCAAAAGAAAAAAAAACAGTTGATTTACCGGGCGTTCAAAAAGCAGCCATGCTTATTATCGCCCTAAATGTTGAAAATGCGGCAGAGATATTTAAACATCTCGACTCATCCGAAATAGAGTCAATTTCGACTGAAATATCTAAAGTAAAAAACGTTCCATCTCAAACAGTCGATTCTGTTATGGAAGAGTTCTATAACATGGTTACCGCACGCGAATATGTTCTGGAGGGAGGCATTGAATATGCGCAAGCAGTATTAGAAAAATCATTCGGATTAAACAAAGCCGTTGAGATTATTGAAAAAGTTAAGAATCTTACAACTTTGCGCGGCTTCGATGTATTGAAAAAGGCGGACTCCAGTCAGCTTATTAGCTTTTTAAATAAAGAGCATCCTCAAACAATTGCGTTGATACTTTCGCATCTTCATCCCGACCAAACAGCATCCGCTTTGAAAGAATTAACGGAGCCGTTGAGGACTGATGTTGTTTTTAGAATTGCTACCTTAGGAAAAATTTCTCCTCAGACATTAAAACAAATTGAAAAAGTTGTGGATGAAATGGCTGGCTTAAGTATGGGGCAATCTCTAAGCAAGATTGGCGGTACGAAAAGTATAGCTGCAGTGTTAAACAGAACGAACGTCGGTTTGAGCAAAGAGATAATGTCCGGAATAGAAAAAAGAGATCCCGATGTAGCTTATGAAATTAAAAGATTAATGTTCCTGTTTGACGATATAATCAATATCCAGGATAAAGATATTCAAAAAATATTACGTGAAGTTGATAGAAAAGATCTTGCTCTTTCTTTAAAAATTGCTGATGAAAAATTGAAGGAAAAAATATTTACCAATATGTCAGAAAGGGCATCGGATTTATTGAAAGAAGAACTACAATATATGGGAATGGTTAAACTGAAAGAAGTTGAGTCGGCGCAAGCAAAAATTATCGACGTAGTAAAAGCGTTGGAGGAAAGCGGAGAAATTGTTTTGAGCATGCGTGCAGGTTCGGAAGAAGTATATGTCTGATATTGTTAAGCTAAATGTAAAATCAAAGAAAATTAATGTAACGTTGCGCAATAAATCTGGCAGCGATCAAATTAAGCAGGAAAGCAGTGAAGGTTTTTTGCAGTCTCAGTTCCTACAATATTACGAAAAGGGCTTTGACGAAGGACAAAAATCTGTGGCTGCTCAATTAGAAAAAGATTACTTTGAAAAATTAAATAAAAAGTATCAGGATGTAGGAAATATTATTGCTGAATTTGATCGCCTCGCAGACGAATACAGTCAGTCTTTTGAAAAATTGGTAATAAATTTGTCTCTTGTGATCGCTGAAAAAATAATCAAGCGGGAGATATCTCAAGATTCATCAATTGAAAATGTTTTGAGTGATGCTATTAAAAGAGTAATCGGGTCAAATAAAATTCTGGTAAAACTAAATCCCACTGATCTTAGGAATTTAAATGAGGAAAGTAAAAATTTAATTTCCGATGAATCATATTCTAAAATCAACTTTGAACCGGATGAAAGGATTGAATCCGGCGGTTGTTTAATAGAAACAGAAATAGGTAATGTTGATGCTCGAATTTCAAATCAACTAAGTGAATTAAAAAAGCAATTAGAATCAATTTTTATTCCGGGAAATTCTTAAATGGAATTGGTAGAGAAAATCTCAAGAAAATATAAAAGGATCATCGAAGGATTTGATCCCATTATCGTAAGCGGAAAAGTTACCGATGTGGTTGGATTAGTTATCGTTTCGATGGGACCAAATGCCTCTCTTGGTGAAATATGCTTAGTAACGGATAGGGAAGGAAATGAAGTTTGTAAGGCAGAAGTAGTCGGTTTTAAGGATGGCAAAGTTTTATCAATCGCCTTAGGGGAAGTGCAAAACATTTCTCCCTCATGTGAAATTAAAGCATTAGGAAAGAATTTTCAAATTGGCGTCGGTATGGAATTATTAGGACGTGTTATAGACGGGCTCGGCAACCCGATCGACGGCAAAGGAGAAATTAAATGTACCGCTTATTTGCCTATTCATAGCCAACCACCTAATCCGCTTGAACGTGAAAGAATCTTAGAACCTTTGCAAACAGGCGTTAGATCGATTGATGGATTGCTAACTGTGGGCAAAGGGCAGAGACTTGGAATTTTTGCAGGCAGCGGTGTCGGAAAAAGTATAACGATGGGAATGATTGCTCGTAATACCAGCGCAGATGTTAATGTGATTACATTAATCGGTGAGCGGGGACGGGAAGTAAGAGAATTTATCGAAAAGGATTTGGGTGAAGATGGTTTGAAAAAATCTGTTGTAATTGTTGCGACTAGCGATAAGAGCGCACTAATAAGAATGAAAGGAGCATTCATCGGAACAACAATGGCTGAATATTTTAGAGATCGGGGTATGGATGTGGTCTTGATGATGGACTCTATTACAAGATTTGCAATGGCTCAAAGGGAAATTGGATTGACAGTAGGTGAGCCTCCGACTACTAAAGGCTACACCCCCTCAGTGTTTGCTATTCTTCCCAAGTTACTTGAGAGAGCAGGAAATACAAAGAGCGGCTCTATTACAGGTTTTTATACCGTACTTGTTGACGGAGACGACATGAACGAGCCGATTGCAGATGCGGTTAGATCTATTCTGGACGGACATGTGGTACTGTCGCGACGACTTGCAAATAAAGGACAATTTCCTGCTGTAGATCCTTTACAAAGTATAAGCCGTGTAATGCCAGATATAGTAAGTAGCGATCATAAAAAAAGAGCTGTTGCCTTTAATGAAATTTTGGCAACATATAAGGAAGCCGAGGATCTCATAAATATCGGAGCATATGTTAAAGGAAGTAATCCGCAGATTGACCACGCTCTTTCTAAAATAAATCTTTTGAGAAATTTTCTTAAGCAAGAAATTACAGAGAAAGCGGTATTTGAAGAAACGGTTTCAAGGTTAAATCAAATAATTGAAAAACCATTATAATAAATTATGACAAAGTTCATCTATAAATTTGAAGCAATTAAGAACGTCAAGGAAAATTTAGAAAAAAAAGCTCAAAAGGAAGTTGCACTAATTGAGATTGAAATTGAAAAGTTGAAGAAAGAATATGACCTCATTCTGGAAGAAGAGATGGTCAGCCGAAGAAAAGACTTTGAAAAAGGAGTCCGGGTAGGTGATATAAAATTTAAAAAGAGTTACGAGTCAAATTTGAACAAAAAAAGATCGCTAATTTTAGAAAAAATAAATCAACTTAATAATAGCAAAAAAATAAAATTAACAGAACTTACTCAACGAAGTAAGGAGCATAAAATTTTTGATACTCTTGAAGAAACATTGTTAGAAGATTTTAATCAAGAGCAAAAGCATATCGAATCAATTTTCACGGATGAATTGGCAAATCAGAAATTTATTAGGCAGAAAAAGTGAAATCTAAAATAGTATATATAGTTTCATTTATAGCGGCTTTCTTATTGACGACCGCGTTAATCGTATATCTCAATTCTACATATAAAAATATATTTCAATTCGACTTTTCTGCTCTTCCTCAAAATGTTAATAGTGCTTCAATTAGCGACACATCTAAAGTCACTCTTGGGCAGTTAAAAGATTTTATGCAGAATGAATTAAAAAATGAATTGTTAGATTCACTTCGTGCTATTTACGCGGGAAATAATCATGATACTATTTATGCAAACCAGCAGGTCGACTCTGTTTTAATTGACAGCTTGAGAGTATTAGAATTGGCTCTTAAGCAAAAAAATCTTGCATCAGTCAAGCAAATAAAGCAAAAACAAGTTGAGCCGACTCAAAAAAGTGAGGTGAAAACAAAGACCGATACGAGTTATACCAGATGGACTAAAGAAACCGCAAAACTTTATGAATCGATGGATCCGCAGCAAGCCGCTAAAATAATTCAAAGTTATTCCGATAATGTTGCAAGAGACATAATTTATTCGATGAGGCAGAAAAGTGCAGCACAAGTTTTGTCGGCTTTAAATCCTGAAACAGCAAATAGAATAACGTTAGCAAAATAATATGAATTTCAATCCAATATTTGTTCAATTATCCGGTAAAGCGGAAACAATAGATATGCCTAAACAGCTGAAGCTAAATAATCCAACTTATTTATTTTCAGACATTATAAAACTGGTTGGTGAAAATTCAAATAATAAAACACCTGCGCAGGCAAACACAAACAGCGCCTTGCTTGGTTCTGTTCAAGATGAATTGCAAAATATGCTTGCAGAATTAACTAAGTCAACTGAAACTGGCGCTTCAGTTAGTAAGCTGAGTAATGCGCCTGTCGATAATACTGCTAAAGATCAATTGGAGACAATCGAGAATGCGATTACTGCGTTGTTTAATTCAACTTTGAAACAACCTATCGGAAAAGAAAAATCAGTTAAATCTGTTACTGAAAAAACCAAGAACAGTATTGCCCTGGCAGCTAATATATTAAGCTTACTTCAATCTAATAATCCGCTAATATTAAAGCTTAACCTGGAAGGCTCTGACTTTACCCTGAAAATCTCTAAACCGTCGGCTAATGAAGTTACATTTAACGACGTAAGGTCTTCTGATTTTAACTCTGCAAATTCTACAGTTGCAATTGAATCAGTATTATCTGATGGTGCATCATTTATAAGTTCTCAAAATAATAAGCCAGGTGCGTTTCAACAAATACCGGGCGCCAATTCTCAAAAACAATCGACTGAAAAATTACTTAAAATACAAACTCTAAGTTCTGATGGAGTTAATGATGTTTCAAATTCCAGTTTATATACTCAACTAGGCACAAATGAAAAATTAAATGCCAAGGAAATTGAAAAAAGTATCAAAAACATTAACCCAACAACTAGCCAAACACCTCAGAATAAATTCGGAAATGACGCTAGTTGCAATACTCAACTTCTCGAAATATCTAATCCGGACACAGAAAGTAAATTATCCGCCGCTGTACTTAATAAAATAAGCACAAATAAAATATCTATAGACGCTTCTGGATTGAACGAACAGCCAGGTCAGAAAATCTATATCTCAGTTTCAAAAGACAACAAATTAATTGCTGGACAAGACTCAAAACCAATAAAGTCTTTATCATCAAAAATTGGGAATGGAGATTGGATAAAAATATCTCTTAACAATACTGAACAGCCAAACTCTCCCACTCAATCAATCATAACTGATAAATATCAAAACGGAGAGTTCTTAAATAATCTGAAATCTAAACCCGGGAATGAAACTTCTTCAAGTCCTAAAATAAATGACATTAAAAGCTCAGATTCAATATCTAAGATCACTCAAAATTACTCATCCAAGACAGATTTTACCTTATCTAAAAGCAATACTGTACCTAACGAATCTGTTCCCACTAGTACTGACTTAATAAACGATACTTCATCAAGCGTAGGAAATAAGATACAACCGGTAGTCGTTACTCCAAATAATTCAGCTCAAAATTCGACCGAAGCAACTCATAGTGGCTTGATTTCCGCAACTCAAAATTCAAATGGATCAAAAATTAATTTGAATGATAATCTGAAATTCAGTAATCAAAATGAAGGACAGAATCAAAAGCAGACCTTGGATAAGAAACAAATTAATTATGATCAGAATATTTCAGGCCAATCGTTTACTCACGACATAACTGTAGCATTAAAAAATGATACCCCCGCGCAATTACCTTCTTTGTCCGCCGACGTAATGAAGACAGTTAAAGCCAATGAGCTAATGAGTGAAATAAATAGGTTTGTTCAACAAGGTAATTCAAGAAGTGCTTTAATAAAATTAGACCCGGATAGCCTGGGCAAAGTGAAAATAGTTTTGGATGTTGTTGATAAATCCGTTCACGCCAGCATTGAAGTTGAAAACGATAATGTAAAGCAAATTGTTCAAAACAATATCGGCGAGTTAAAACAGTCGCTTAACCTTAATGGTCTTCAACTAACTTCGGTAAATGTTTCGCTGAATAATAATGACGAAAAAACAAACAAATCTTTTCTTCAAAAGAAAAAATCAACTTATAGCCAATATACCCAAAAGATTGAAGAAGCCGGAAACCCGGATGTCTCTAAGAGTATGGGATACAATACTTACGATTATTTAATATAAGGATAAAAGATTATGATTAGTTCAGTAAACACAACATCAAGCACTCAACCAACAACATCAACTACGAGCTCTACTACAGCCAGCAATACTTTAGATAAGAATTCATTTATGAAATTACTAATTGCACAAATGCAAAATCAAGACCCTATGAGCCCGATGGACGGAACCCAATTTGCTGCACAACTTGCACAGTTCAGCTCTCTTGAACAGCTTCAAAATCTGAATACATCAATGACAACTAGCATAAACGCAAATTATGCGTTGACACAATCTATCAACAATACACTTTCTTCCACTCTGATTGGCAAAAATGTAAAATTAGGAGGAGGCAGCTTTCAAAATAACGGTCAAGGCTCTATTGACCTTGGCTATACTCTTCCATCTAATGCTTCATCTGTCTCTATTAGTATATTGGATTCAAATGGCAATGTGGTCAAAACTTTGAACAATTTGCCAACCGCCTCAGGTGACAATAAACTTTCTTGGGATTTCTCCGATAATAATGGTAATACACTGCCGCAAGGTAGTTATACGTACACAGTTAATGCAACAGGTTCGGACGGAAGCACAATGACTGCAACACCATTTATCGAAGGAACTATTTCAGGAGTACAGTTTGGCGCCAATGGTGCAAGTTTAATGGTCGGAAATTCTCAGTATCAACTTTCAGATGTTATGGAAATTTTTAATTGAAAATTATAAGCAAATCAATATGACAGAAATAAATGGAATAAGCGTACCTTTTATTCCTATAACTCAAAATGAAGATTTAGGAAATAGCGCTGCTAAGAATAGCATTGATAGCTTTAGCTCAATTTTTCAAGAGGAGTTGAGCAAGGTGAAATTCTCTAATCATGCTTTGAAAAGATTAGATTCAAGAAATATTCAACTTAATGACAACGAAATAAATAAAATTCAAAATGCAGTCCAAAAAGCTGAATCTAAAGGTTCGAAGGATTCTCTGGTTATGATGAATAATACTGCATACATAGTTAATGTCCCCAATCGGACTGTAGTTACTGCATTACCGATGGACGATAGCAATGAAAATATTTTTACGAACATAGATAGTGTAGTTTTTGCATAATTAAATAATTAATCAA
>JAJYSI010000085.1 GCA_021793635.1 Bacteroidota bacterium | reverse complement strand
TAAAGAAGACTCCCGGAATTTGTCCGCTTTGAAGAAGATCTGCTTCGATACAAGGAAGCTTTCCGGTTGTCGGGTCTTTTACGCCAACAATAGAAACGCCGGATTTAAGTGTTATTGTAGCATCAAGTAAATATGTAGTATCAGTAGAAACAAGCTGATAAACTGCATGGTTCTGTACACCATTTGTAGCATCATTACTGATTACCTGATCTATTGTTTGAGCATTATTTGCATAAATGACAAGAGTTCCACTTTGTGCGCGGGATTGGCTTGACATAAATAAAATTGCAAACATTGCCAACAAAAATGTTGTGGTTAAAAATGTTTTCATGAAAGTGCTCCTTTCAATTAGGATTTTTTAATTAATTAATTATTATAGAACGTACTTAGTAAATAAATTCAGCTTTTAATTACTTGAATTACAGCTAATAAATAAACACCTCCTTAATTTTAAGCTGTATTTTTTTGTTTAATAGATTTACTTTTCTTAAATACATATAACTAAACCTTAAAGTTTAACACGAATTCCTAAATCTGCGGTCATACCATAATCTTGCATAGCTTGAGGAACTCCCGTAGGCGCCTGAATAACGTCAATATCTTTCTCTCCATTTATATTGTTCAAATCACCATATATCTGCAGCCCTGACCACGGCAAATCTTGTTTTGCTGAAATATCCCATCGTCTATAAGCTGAAGTAGTTGTTCTTAACTGAGGATAGAAAGCTGTAGCAGCAAAAATATTGTCTTGATATATCATTGAAACTCTTATAGAAAAGCCTTTGTAATCATATCCAATAGATAAATTTGCAATGTTATCAGGTTGGTATAATAGCCTGTCTGTATAGGAAGTATCAAAAGGAACACGCACTCTTCCTACTTTCTTAAGCGTTGAATATGAATATGTTTCTTTAGAGTAAACATGAGTATAGTTAACATCAAGAACTAATCCATCAAAAGGATATGGCAGATACCAAAAATGAGTTTGCCAATTAAGTTCTATTCCATAATCAGTTGCTTGATTAGGATCATTTACATAAGTTGAAACTTGCGGAGTACCGCTTGGCGTTGGGGAATTAGCTGCGTATTGCGGTGGAAAATAATTCTTTGCATCTGCCGGTAAAACATAAAATGTATAGGGATAAATCAGATCGTTTATTTGCTTTAAGAAACCGCCAATTGTGAAAAGGCCAATTTCATTATTGTAAAATGAAAAATAAATATCGTAATTGGTTGAGCGTGTCGGTTTTAATAGATAATTATTCCAAGTAATATTTTGTTCTGTGGAAGTCATATTAATTTTAGGAATTATCGCATTAAAATCCGGATATGATAATGTGTTGGTATAAGAAAGCCTTACATCAAACCAGGTTAGAGGTTTATATTTTAAAGAAACATCCGGCAGCCAATAACCGTGGCTCACTACAGCGGTAGTATCATAATGTGTGTAAGCCCCGCCGAGATCTGAAGTCGTATTCTGGTATCCTCTTACTCCTGTATATACTGTTTGCAAATTCTGGTAACGAACACCAGGGATTAAGGTGATAGATGGTCCAAGATTAACAGTTGCCATTACATAAGCGGCACTTTCATTTTCATGTCCGTTGTAATTATTCATAGTTGAAAGTGCTTGATCATTGAAATATGATAAGGGTGCGTATTTGGAAATTAAACCGGCACTTTTTTCTAGGTAATTAGCTAAGTTTGAAAGCATAGCAAAGTTCAATGGATAATTCATCCTATAACTTCCACCGAATAATTTCCCGTAGTCATAATTAGGATCAGTAAATAAAGCCAATGGAATCTGTGTTCCCCATTTTGTCGTTCCAAGTGAATTTAATCCGATAAGTGTATCAACATATTGAGCGCTTTGAATAGCAAATCCTTGTGAACCTGTTGTATTATTTGTATAAGTTCTCGTCTGATATCTGTACATTCCGCCGAATTTAATTTCAGAAGAGACCTCATTAGAAAAGTTTAAGTTAAACTTCAAATCAAGTGAAGCAGTTAAAGCACGAGCACCTGAGAAACTGCTTGTATTAGCAAGATTGCTAAGCACTGCTTTATAAGGATCCGGAGTTGCAGTTTGAGGAATAATAATCGGGTCTAAGTTTGTCTGTCCGCTTAAACCTCCTAAGCCTGCAGAACCTTGTACAAATGTTGCATTCCAATCACTGGGATCTTTCGTTTCAGTATATGCATGAGAAATCTCCGCATTCACATGGAAAATAGGTAATTGATATTGGAAATGAATTGAGTTAGTAATAACACTTAATTTAGAATTTGAATATCCCAATCCATAATTAATGATATTACTTCCAGGACCACCTTGTATTCCAAAATATTCGCTTCTATCCTGTTGATCAGTAGTTCCGGTACTTAGAAAATTAGAAAACTTAATTGTTCCTTTATTCAATTTGTAATCAAGAACTATCGCTCCGTCATATCGTTTTCTATCCCTTGGAATATTACTGAGGGTTAATCCATCTGTAAAATACAGAGGTATTTGGTCGCCGTCATTTTCATATGTAGCCCCTAATTGATTCGAAGTTAGATTTTTCCTTTCAATATCTGCCTGAACGAAAATGCCGAACTTATCGTTAAATAATCTATCTTCAAAGCTACCGACATATTTATAATTGTTGAATTTATGATAAGCATTATCTAATCCATTATATCCACCCTGTAAAACCAAACCATAAACCGGAACACCGGGTGTTTTAACTTGCGCTTCTCTTAATTCAAGATTAACAACACCGCCAATAACATTTGCATCCATATCCGGAGTAACAGTCTTTTTTACTTCCATGCCCTCAAGCATATTTGAGGAAATCATGCTCATATCAACACTTTGATCGTTAGGATTAGAAGATGTTAATTGAACGCCATTTACTAAAATTTGATTATACTTTGGTGCTAATCCTCGGATAACCACCTCATTTGCTTCGCCACCGGTTCTTAGCACAGAAACACCGGGAAGCCTGCCTAAAGACTCTGCTGCATTAGCATCCGGCAGCTCTTGTATTTTTGCCGCAGATACTACATTGACTATTTGATTTGATGAAAGCTGTTGATTAATAGCTTGTGTTTGACCACTTGCCTGTGCAGTTACTACTACTGTTTGTCCTTGAATACCAACCGGCTCTAATTTAAAATTTTGTACAACGTTTTCACCGTCTTTAATTGTAATACGTGAATCAAATTCTTTATATCCGACATAAGAAGCACGTATAGTATAAGTGCCGGCAGGAACATTTCTAATTTCATATTTCCCGTCTATTCCGGTAGCAGCTCCCAAACTGGTTTTAACCAAAATAATATTAGCACCAAATAACGGCTCTTTCGAAGTTGCATCAGTTACTATTCCCCGGATATTTCCGCCAGCCGCAAAAGTTCCAGCATTTATGATACCGGCTATGAAAATAAAAATACTAAGAATGGTAAGTTTTTTATTCATGTTATTCTCCTTGAGTAATTAATTTCTCTTCCATTATTAAATCTTTAACAAAATAACATGCACCAAGAACCGCAGCTTTGCCGTTCTGCAATTGTGATTTAATAATTCTTACTTTACCTTTATAAATATTTAATAATGATTTTTCAAAAAATTCATTTGTAGGGCTTATTAAAAGCTCATCGGATTCTGCCAAACCGCCGTATAAAATGATTGCTTCTGGATTAAATAAGTTGACTACGTTTGCCATTGTTTTGCCAAGTATTTCCCCAGTATAATTGAACGCACTTATGGCAATAGGATCCTGCTTTTGCGCAAGCTCGCTTATTTTTTTACCCGTTAACTCGTTAAAACTTATTTCTCTTAGAGCACTAGATGTATTCGTATAACTTAAAAAATGGAATACACTTCTTTTTAATCCTTTAGCAGAAACATAAGTTTCTAAGCAATCATAACGCCCGCAAGAGCATTGTCTACCTTGGGATTCAACCACTAAATGACCAAGCTCTCCAGCATGTCCGTTTTCTCCATGCAATAAATGCCCTTCAATAAAAATTCCGCTTCCGAGTCCGGTGCCTAAAGTAAGCACAATAAAGTTTTTCATACCCTTTGCAATGCCGAATTTGTGCTCACCGAGAGCGGCAGCATCAGCATCATTTATCAAAGCAATAGGCAAATCAAAATAAGTTTTCAACATGCTAACTATATTAACGTTTCCCCAATTTAAATTTGCGGCTGATTCAATTGTTCCATTTAGGTAATTAGCACTTGGTGCCGCAATCCCAATCCCGGAAAGGGTGTAATTATCTTTTAGCTTGGTATATTCATCTTTAATAATAGAGACTAACCTATCAACAAAATTTTCGGCTCCTTTTTCAGCTTTTGTTTCAAAAGTAATTTCAGATAAAATATTATCATCCAGATCAATAAATCCTATTACTGTGTTTGTACCTCCGATATCAATTCCGGCTGCTATTTTCAAATTCTTAGTATATAAATCATTCATCATTATTTTTTTATTTAATTGATAATCTAAAAAATATAGTTGGTTGAGTCAACTAACCAATTCATGAATAGAAAAGAGATTTTTCAATCATGTGATTTTAAACCCATCAAAAATTTCTTCAATTGCAAGTGTAGCCGCGCCCATTAACCTTGGTTGAACTTCTTTAATAGTAGTAGGAAGAATTATTATTTTCTTTTCCTTTCCAAAAAATGTACGCTGTGAAATCACTTTCATCATTTCAGGATAGATTATATCCCAGACCTGTGTAATTTTTCCGCCAATGATAATTGCGTGCGGATCAATTGCTTTAATTATATTTGTAATCCCAAGACCCAAGTAATAACCAGTTTGCTTAAGTATTTCAATTGCCGTTTCATCATTATTTTTTGCAAGTTCAAGAATATCCTGTACAAAAAAGTCTACTGAATGTTTTAACTTACCCGGCTTCTTAGCAAGATACTGATTTACTATCGCTCTATCGGAAGCATAAGCTTCCCAGCAGCCGCGGTTACCACATTTGCATAGCTCTCCCCCTTCAAAAATAACCATGTGCCCAAATTCGCCAGAAGCTTGGAACTCACCGTCTATTAACTTGCTTCCAACCACAATCCCTGAACCAATTCCCTGTCCAATAGACAAAAACACAAAATTAGTTAAATCCAGTTCATGGCTACCAAACCAGAGTTCAGCAAGTGCCGATGACTTAGCATCATTACCAACAGAAATATTTTTAACATTGATAAGTTTCTTTTTAACATATTCCCCAATTTTAAAATTCTCCCAACCTAAATTAGGTGCAAAGTTCACTTTACCATTTTCATGATCAACAATACCAGCAACACTAATTCCCAATCCTTCTAGACTTTTGATTTTCAGATTCTTACATAATTTTTGAATTTCCTCAATACACTTATCCATAAATCTTTCTGCATTGGAAGAATCTGTTTCAATTTCCGAGGTTCCCTTTATACTACCATCAATATCCGTTATGGCAAACCTGGTAATTGATGAATCAATATTAATGGCTCCAACAAAGTATTTACCTAATTTTAAATACAAGTTGAATGGGTTTCTACCAACTTTTTGATCTTCATTTACAAGTTCGTAGATCAAATCTTCTTTTAAGAGTTCAGAGATAATATCAGATACCGTGCTTTTATTTAGTCCTGTAAGCCTTGCAATATTTATTCGAGAAATAGGTTGTTGTTCTCGGATAATATTCAAAATCATTGTCCGGTTGATTCCTCGGACAACTTTAGCATTACCTGTTATAATTGTTGAAGTTTTGGAACTCATTAAAATATTTAAGAAATTTTGCGCTTAATTAGTTGGTCGTCCAAACTAACTAATCAAACATAGGAAACATTTATTTCTTTGTCAAGAGATAAATCAAAATTTTCTTAAAAAAATCTTTTAAATTGTTCATTATAAAATGAAGTATTGAATTAAAATGCATTCCCCTGTGTATATTCTGAATAAAGACGAAGGGATGGCTTGCACCATCCCTTCAAATTAAAATTAATATAAGATATGATCAAATGCCCCGGGTTCAAAATACGGAAGCTTATGGTTTTGTTGGTAAGCTCGCTTAGCAAGTATTAAACTACCTGGAACTGCAGCTACGTCAATCATCGGAAAGTTTGAACCGAATTTTGCGTTTATAGCTGCAAGAAATTGGTTTGCAACCACTGCCTGCCCCTGACTTGTAGGATGAATTCCATCAAGACTGAATAATCCTCCGGTAACATAAAAAGTAGAAAATCTGATACCGTTAAAAACTGTTCCGCCGGTAAAATCTGCGGCTCTAACAGTATTGAAAAATTTATTTATATCAACGAGAACAAATCTATCGGAATATTTACTAACTACTCCAGCAATCGCAGCGTTGAAATCTGCGGTTGTAGTTTTTGCCGTAGCAATTTCATTCGGATCTAGAATCAAAGCATCCGGCCAGGGATTTTGCGGATGAAGTCCGAAAGGTTTTGTGGTATCGATTCCAACCGGTAATGCGGGATAATGATTATCTCTATAAAATTTGCCTGTCGATTGTCCGATTAAGGTAGCGTAATTACTTCCGGGAAGTGTTATAAGAACCTGTCCAGTTAATAATGCTAAGGAATCAGCTACGCCGGTACCAATAGTTTCTCCGTTCTTTTGATAGATTAATCCGGGAGCTCCTAATAATTTAATTGCGCCCCATGGAACTTGTTGAGATATTACCGGACCAACTGTTGTAAAGAAAGGGATTGAAGTTACATCAGGAATATTTGCAATTGCTGCTTTACAGCCGAGAGAAGCAATACTATCTCCGAGAGTATTAAACATACTTGTAAATAAATTAGATGGAGTGTAAGGTGAAGTACCGCCGCTTGTTGCATATCCTAAAATATCATTGTTGCCTATCCACAATGTTAGG
Organism: Bacteroidota bacterium; assembly: GCA_021793635.1. The sequence continues at coordinate 2,775 of JAJYSI010000085.1, read as the reverse complement.
AAAGTAGGCTGAAGCGCTTTTGCTTGAGAATATTCAGTTCCCAATCCTCTCAAAACAATATTGAAGAATGGATTTGTTGTTGAGCTTGTTGTATTTAATATATCATTAAGAATAGCGCCAGGAACACCAAGATTATTATACGGAGCTTTATAGCCCGTATTAGTCGGTGTACCCGTACTTGGGTTTACTCCTATATCAATTGTACCTTTTGCCAAATCAATAGATTTAATATACATCAATCCACCAATACCTGGATATGAAATTGTCGGGGTGGCATAGTTGGCATTAACTTCCTTTGCTATTTGAGCATCATAAGCATAGAGTTGAGCATCAGCATACAAGGCACTAGATTGATAACCTGCAGTTAAACTGTTACCAAGGCTAACCAAGCGAGTAAAGTCAACCTTTCTATTCGAAGGTGATGGACCTGTTAAATCTGTTCTATCCTGACATCCGGAAAGAATAAAGACAATTATAAACGATGCAAAAAATAAATTTAATATCTTTTTCATTTCAAAACCTTTCCTTCCTTAAAATCCATAGGTTATATCTAATGAAACCAAATTCGCGTAAGAATTATATGTCCCATCAAATGAATTTGCAGGTGCACCTTCAGGAACAACTGCACCATCGGTATAATCTTCTCTTGAATTCGTAACCGTTACCTGATTATTTCTTATAAATAAGTAAGCGGCATCTATACGTAAGTTATTTGCAAGTTGATAACCGGCTCCGACACTAAAACCAAGTCTATTTGCTTCAGGTAAAGAAGGACTAATATATTCATCCTTAACCGGGCTTTTATCAAAATAAATTCCAGCTCGGACGGCAAGTTCTTTCATCAGATTATATTCTGCACCAAGTCTAATTATATAAGTATTCTCATACATCCTCGGGCTTGAAACCGTTTTCTGCGGAGTAGCAAAATTGATTGTAAGAGTATCATAGCTTGACCATCCGATATATTGGAAGTCTGCACTGATTAATAATTTGGGAATAACTCTGTAAGCAGCCCCAACTGCAAGATTAAACGGCGTCGTCAAATTTGCCGAAACATCTCCATTCGGAAGCATCGCCGCAAATTGTGAAGGACCTGTTGTGGTAGCAGTTCCTTTGAATGTGTATTTAACAATGCTGTGGAATGAAGCTCCGAAAGATAAATCTTTATTCGGTTTATACATTATTCCGAGGTTATATCCCCATGCCGAATTATCTTTGCCATCCAAAGATGTATAAGCATCTTGATTGAAAGGTGCAGGCGTACCCGATGCAAGCGCCAAAGGAGATTTCTGAGAAATTTTTACATTGGCAAAGCTGTAAACAAGTCCGGCACTTACAGAAAGCTGATCATTAATTTTGTAAGCAGCAACCGGAGAAATTGTAAATACCTGCAAGCTGGTTTCTATTGCAAGATATTTTCCAATCCAGTTTGGATCCCACTGGGAACCTAAACCAAATGGACTGGTAAAACCAAGCCCGAAAGCCCAATCTTCGTTATATCTGTATGTAGCAAAAAAATGAGTCGGGTAAAAAGTTTGTTTAGCGGCATCATATTCTGTAACAGCCGGAGTAACACCTCTAAAAGTGAAAACCGGTGCAATTAAGGTCGAGCCTAAAGAAATATTAACTCCGTTCAACTGGAGTAAGCCTGCACCGTTGTAGTAAATTGCAGAAGGATCATTCGAGATGGCAGTAAATGCATCTCCCATTGCAACTGCACGTGCACTGTGTTCATTCAACTGGAAACCGCCGGCAAAGATTTGATTATATGCCAGCAAAAGAAAAAGGACAAAAGTAAAAATTTTTACTTTCACATGACCTCCGTGATTTAATGATGTTAATTTGATGAAATTATCCCTTTAGAATATTATTATTCGATTGTAAATAAGACGGCACCCTTTTCTACAGCGGTTCCCTCTTGTACAAATATTTCTTTTATTATTCCCTGCCGCGGCGCCCGCAAGTCGTTTTCCATCTTCATAGCTTCAAGGATCAAAATTGTTTCACCTTGAATTATATTATCTGAAACATTCTTTTTAATCTTTAGTATCATTCCCGGCATTGGCGCCTTTACTTCAGTTCTTTGATGCGCCGGTGCTTTTTGCTGCAATAACTCTCTTGCTTTTTCCTGCAAAGAAGACCGGACTTCTATTTCAAAAAGACAGCCGTTAATTAAAACCGAAAATCTATCATTGTCAAGCTTATTAGTGGTTACTTCATAAAAATTATTATTCACTTTTAGAATATAATTTTGTCCTTCAAGATGAATAAGATCGCATTCATATTCATTTTTATCTACAACTATTCTTGAATTACCGGAATAACTAACGCTCTTCTTCCCTTCATTTAATGAAATGACAAATTCATTCATACATCAAATCCTGCCATCTATTATTTTGAACTTTTGCAGCTACCAGATTTGATCCGTTATGATTCTTGCCCGATAGCTTTTCTTTTATAAGAACAGCTACAATGGCAGCAGCATCTTCAAGTTCCAGATTAGTTTTACTTTCTGCCGTCGAACTGTTTAAGTTATTTAGTTCTCTTTCAAGAAAATTTATATCTATCTCACCTTTCCTAAATTTATCGTCGCTAAATACTGATTTAAGAAATGTAATGTTATTTATAACTCCGGCTATTTGATATTCACCAAGAGCGCGTTTCATTCTATCTATTGCGCTCTCCCTGTCTTTTGCCCAGCACACTAATTTCGATATCAGCGGATCATAATAAATTGAGATTTCCGAACCTTTCCCGAATCCACTATACCAATGC
>JAJYSI010000084.1 GCA_021793635.1 Bacteroidota bacterium | reverse complement strand
GTTTAATCCGACAACAACTATTTCTTATTTAATACCGAAAGAAGCATTTGTTGATCTTAAGATATACAACATACTTGGACAGGAAGTGCGTACGTTAATTAACCAAAGACAAAAACCGGGCACATACAAAATAAATTTTGACGGTAAAAATCTTGCGAGCGGAATTTATTTCTATACTTTAAAAGCCGGAGAACATAATTCGGTCAAAAAAATGCTGCTGCTTAAGTAACCTCATTCAACCCTATAACTAAGGGCGAGGTTTTAATTAATGTGATGATTTTGAGGCATTAAAAATTTAGATAGCTTGTAAGATGAAAAGTCGTAAGTGACACAAGCGATGGCGGCAAAAGGGTGATAATGTTTTGCAAAAGTATTCTAATTACTTTGCTTCGTTATCATCCTTTGCTTTTTTCGGAATTAATTTCATAGGGGTTTTATTACTACCAGGATAATTATAAATTTGTCATCATATTTTTAATAAATTCCGGGGCATAGAAATGGAACCAAAAGAAGATTTACTTAACCTATCAACTCAAAAGTTTGTTGAATTCCTAAAGGACAACGGCATCCGCCGATTTTATTTTGTTTATGACAGAAAAAAGAAAAAAGTTATAAGCTCTCATAAACAGCTTCAGCAGATTGCAGACTTCATTAATTCGGACAAGAGAGATTTTAACTTTCATGAAGGAATGTTCTTCCAGGTAACGAAAAATTACGATACACTGCAGAGCGCATTTGTTCACAGGACAAACAGAGGGCAGGCTGCCGGCGGCGTTCGTTATTGGAGCTATATTAATGTTGAAGAATATCTCCGCGACGGTCTTAGGCTTTCAAAAGGAATGACGCATAAAAATGCGCTTGCCGGACTTTGGTGGGGAGGCGGTAAAGGTGTAATGGCTTATAATCCAGCTTACGATAAAAATGATCCGGAAGTAAGATCATCAATCTACAAAGAGTACGGCGAGTTGATGACTTCTCTGCATGGCTGTTATGTTACCGCTGAAGATGTCGGAACAAATGTTCACGACATGGCAAATATTTTTTCCGGTACAAGATTCACTACATGTATTCCATTTAATATTGGAGGAAGCGGAAATCCTTCTATACCAACTGCAAGAGGTGTTGTTGCAGGAATGAAGGCGGCAATAAAATTCTTGAAGAAAGGATCGTTAAAAGGAAAAACGATTGCAGTTCAAGGGATGGGAAATGTTGGCGGACCGCTAATAAAATATTTATTTGAAGAAGGAGCCGCAAAGGTAATTGCATGCGACGTTTCAACTAACAATGTAGAAAGATTAAAAGAAGAACTAAAAGGAAAAAGCTTTGAAGCTTATGTAGTCGGTTTTGATGATTCATCAATACTTGAACAGGAATGCGATATTGTTTCACCTTGTGCAACCGGTGCAATATTAAATGACCGTACTATTCCATTTATAAAAGCAAAAATAGTCTGCGGCGCTGCCAATAATCAACTTGAAGATCCAGAAAGAGACGGACGAGATTTACACAAACGCGGTATAATCTATGTACCGGATTTTCTTACCAACAGAATGGGAATAGTAAACTGTGCAAATGAACAATATGGATATGTAAACAACGATCCGGCAATTGAAATGCATTTACAAACAAGCTGGAAGCATTCGATACATCAAACATGCCTTGCAGTGCTGGCAGAATCTAAGAGAAGCGGACAATCTACAAGCAAGATTGCAGTTAAGATGGCGGATAAGCTTTCAAAAGAAAATCATCCAATCTTCGGACATAGAGGTCAGCAGATAATTGATTCACTTGTGGAAAACGGCTGGTTTAATGAGCGATAAAATAAGGCTGTAATAAATAAATATAATTTAAAAACGTTAATCGAAAAGTTCTTTGTGCTATTCTTGAAAGGACTAATACATCATTATGTTAAAAAATAATTGTAAAAAATTGTAATTAATTGTAAAATTTATTTTAAAGGGTTATTTTTCGTCCGGTATTTTTAAAGGACTAAAAATTCCTTTAAATAATTAAACAAATACAAAAAAACATATAAAGGAAACATTATGAAAACAGCTCTTAAGCTTCTTATCGTATCAATTCTTTTATTGGGGACAACCTTTGCCCAGAATAAAATGAGCGCCACAGTTAACGCAGGCGTCAGTTTACCTATGGGTGATTTTGGATCGACTTTCAGCACTGGATGGGGATTAGACGGTACCTTTCTTTATGGATTACAGCCGAATTTAGATCTTACCGGAACAATCGGTTACCATAGATGGTCAGCTAAAGAAACATCGGATGTTACATTTTCAACCGTTCCAGTTTTGGTTGGTGTTCAATATTCATTCGACAATGCAGGCGGATTTACTCCTTATGCAATGGCAAAAATAGGTCTGCACTTTGCTACAGTTGGTGCTTCCGTTTTAGGAATGTCGGTTTCAACTTCAGAAAATGATTTTGGATTTCTTGTCGGGGCAGGTGTTTTAATCCCTGTCGGTACCAATCTTAATGTAGATATTAATGCTTCGTTCAATTCTATCAGCACAAGTGGTGCTGCTTCAAATTATATCGATGTTAAAGCTGGTGTAAATTTCGGCTTATAAAAATCAGTTAACGGCTGCTTATAATATCTTTGGAGAGAGAGATAATGAAGCAGCCGTTTCTATTTTTAGAATTATCTCCTTCCTGGTCCCGTTAATCATTTATTGTAATTGAATTGTTTAATTGTCAAATGGCTTAATTGCTAAAATGTTGATGTAGTTTAGCAATCAGGCAATTTAGCAGTTTAGCAATAAAAATAAATTGATTAGCATTTTTCAATATTTCATTAAAACGATTGTGCAATGGCTTAACAGCGAAGTGAAAATCCTTAACACGGCGGCGCAAACCATCAACACGTGATCATTAATCACTAACAGGGGAGCGTAAATCGTTAACAGGGCAGCGTAAATGGTTAACACGGAGACGAAAATCATCAACAAGTGGTCATTAATCACTAACAGGGGAGAGTAAACCATTAACAGGGGAGCGTAAATCGTTAATATATGGTTATTAATCAATAACACACCAGCGTAAATGCTTAACATGATGCGGAAAATGGATAACACGTGATCGTAAATCACTAAAATGGGAGCGAAAACCGTTAACATGAATGCGAAAATGGTTAACACGTGGACGAAAATCATCAACATATGGTTAGTAATCACTAACATGAAAGCGTAATTTGATAAAATGGTTGCGAAATAGTAAGTAATGTTCCCATTTTATGTGAAAAAGAGAGAATGGTAAAAAAAAGACTTAGGCTGAGAAGGTCAATGGATTACTATTAGATATTTTGGGGCTTGTTAGATTTTATTAGAAAGTTTAATCGGGAAAGAAATTAATTTTTGAAAGTTACTGGTTAAACCTTGAGAGTTCTCAATGTTTAATAATCAATTATCAATAGTACGCTTTTAATTTTTAAAGAAGTTAGTTTATTGAGTATGGTAAAATGTATAAGTAAAACCGACTTTTGTATACGTCCAAGCTTTAATATCTTTTTATTTTTGTATCAGTTGTTAAAATAGATTCAATCAAGATACATGGAGAATAAATTATGGAAAAGATAAAAGCATTCGGTACTGAAGGTGCAGATAAACCTTTGCAATTAATTGACGTTAATCGAAGAGATTTGCTATCGAACGATGTGGAAATTGAAATTCTTTACTGCGGCATTTGTCATTCGGATTTGCACGCTGTACGGAATGAATGGGGCAGCACCACTTACCCGATAGTGCCGGGACATGAAATAGTAGGCAGAGTTAGTAACATCGGCAAACTAGTTACAAAATTCAAAACCGGTGATTTAGCAGCGGTAGGATGTATTGTAGATTCCTGCGGGCATTGTGAGCATTGCAGAGATGGCAATGAACAATTCTGCGATAACGGCTGGACTGTTGTATTTAACTCATCGGATAAACAATTGGGCGGACAAACTTACGGCGGCTTTTCTGAAAAAATTGTTGTAGATGAAAATTATGTTTTGCACGTTCCTCAAAAACTTGACTTAGCGTCTGCAGCGCCTTTGCTTTGTGCGGGTATAACTGTTTACTCTCCATTAAAGCATTGGAAAACCGGTCCGGGCAAAAAGGTTGGAATTATCGGCATAGGCGGTTTGGGGCACGTGGCAATTAAAATTGCAAAAGCAATGGATGCTCATGTTGTCGTCTTCACTACTTCTCATTCGAAAGCAGAAGACGCTCAACGGCTTGGTGCGGATGAAGTTGTAATTTCAACAAATGCCGACCAGATGAAAAACCAATCTAAACTTGACATGATCTTAGATACCGTTTCCGGAAAACATGATGTTAATGCTTATCTCAAATTACTTAAAGTTGACGGTTCTCTTGTATTGGTTGGTTTACCAGTCGAACCGCTTCAGGTTGGGGCGTTTAGTATTGTTAACGGACGAAGAAGCGTTTCCGGTTCAAACATTGGAGGCATACAAGAAACTCAAGAAGTACTTGACTTTTGTGCCGAACACAACATAACTACTGATATTGAATTGATTAATATTCAGCAAATCAACGAAGCATTTGATAGATTGCAAAAAGGGAAAGTTAAGTATCGGTTTGTAATTGATATGAACTCGTTAAAGAAATAATGTATAGGATAAAAAAATGGAAATAAATAGAATTGGAGCTCAACCGTCTGACAGAGGACCTGAAGATTGGTTTACAGGTAATGTAAGAATAGATCCATTGTTTGCTAAGAAAGATGCGACAAAAGCTGCAGGTGCGCTAGTTACATTTGAACCCGGAGCTAGAACAGCCTGGCACACTCATCCGGCTGGACAAACACTAATCATAGAATCCGGTTTAGGCTGGGTACAGCGTGAAGGCGGACCAATTGAAGAAGTACGCCCTGGTGATGTTGTTTGGTTTGAACCGGAAGAAAAACATTGGCATGGCGCGTCTCCGAATAAAGCAATGAGTCATATTGCTATTCATGAAGAGAAAGACGGAAAAGTAGTTGAGTGGATGGAGAAAGTTACGAACGAACAATACTCAAATAAGTAGTTTAGAAGAGCAGTGAGAATATAATGGCGAAAATATTTATTACCGGATCAGCTGACGGACTTGGACAACTGGCTGCAAAATTATTGGTTGAAAAGGGACATAAGGTTATACTTCACACACGCAATTCAAAGCGTGGAGCCGATGCAATGAAAAATGTGTCCGGTGCAGAAAATGTATTAACAGGAGATCTTTCGAAAATCGATGAGACAATTAATCTTGCAGATCAAGTTAATGCGCTTGGTTCTTTTGATGCCATAATTCATAACGCAGGAGTTTACCGGACTTCATCAAAAGAGATTTTCAGCATTAATACATTAGCGCCATACATCCTTACTTGCTTAATCCAAAAACCTAAACGGTTAATATATTTAACCTCAGGAATGCACATGCAAGGGAATGCAAAACTGGAGAGTTTTAAGAGCGATATTAACCGCATAACTTACTCCGACTCAAAACTGCATGTAGTAATGCTCGCTAAGGCAGTCGCTCGCAAATGGACTGATGTATATTCCAACGCCGTTAATCCGGGATGGGTTCCTACAAAGATGGGCGGAAGAGGTGCGCCTGATGATTTGCAAAAAGGATACGAGACGCAAGTTTGGCTTGCGGTAAGTAATGATAAAGAAGCGCAAGTTACCGGAAAGTATTTTTTTCATCAGAAAGAAAGAAGTTGCAATCCGGAAGCTAACGATGTGATACTTCAGGATGAATATTTAAACTTATGCAAAGAGATTACAGGTATTTCATTTCTATAATTAGAAACCGTCGCTGTTAATTAGGTTGTAAGATTAGATAAAATTATATAGGTTATTTTATGAAACATTTTAAAACTATTAGTGAATTAGACCAGGCAGAGGGTTTTCCGCTTCCGGAACATCCATTAATAAGCATGAATATACTAAAGGAATCATCTATTCTTGAAAAGGATATGGAGTTTGCATGTAATTTTTATATCATCTGCTTTAAGAAAGTAAAATCCGGTGAGCTGTTGTATGGCAAAACAAAATATGACCACAACACCGGATTAATGTTTTTTACAAGACCGAATCAAGTGTTGACGGCACGGGGACTTCAATACTCAGAGAAAGGGTTTGTCATTCATCTTCATGAAGATTTTTTAATCGGGCATCCTTTGTTTACTGAAATTAAAAAGTACAGTTTTTTCGATTATGAAAATCATGAAGCGCTTCACCTCTTGCCGAGAGAAAAAGAAGTTATGTGGTCATTGTATAATAAAATGGAAACAGAGTATCACAACAATCCGGATGAGTTTAGTAAATCCATAATACTTTCACATCTGGATTCTATGCTGAAGTATGCACAGAGATTTTATAAAAGACAGTTTATTGACAGAAAACCGTTAACTGGAAATACTGTTACTAAATTCAATGAGTATTTAGATAAATATTTTACACGAGGAGAAGCAGAAGGAAAGGGTTTACCTACTGTGAACAACATGGCATACCAGCTTAATCTTTCTTCAAAATATTTAAGCGATCTACTGAAGCAGGAAACCGGTAAAACAGCTTTGGAACTGATTCATCTTTATGTAATCTCCGAAGCCAAAAATTTACTAGTTGAAGGTGAGCAAAGCATTTCTGAAATAGCATATCATCTCGGATTTGAAAACCCTCCATATTTTTCAAGGCTTTTCAGAAAAGAAGTCGGAATGAGCCCGAAGGAATTTAAGAAACAGATTTTAAATTAAGATAAGTAAAAATAAACTTTATCTAAATATTTTACAGCATAATTGCAAATTGATTAAAAGCCATTTATTATCGTCTACCATTAGTATTTCGACCGCCGTTATTATTTCTTGGAGAATTATTACTTGTATTTCCCGCTCCCGATGAAGTATTATTCCCTGATTCTATTCTTGCTTGTCGTTGTGTCTGCTGTGCATTTCCACGTTCGCCATTATCGTTCCTAAGTTTAGTTTCTGTTCGCTTGGTATTTCCCGTATTACTCGGACCATTTGGCTGTGTAATAGGCGAATAGACCGGAGGAGGTTGGACCGGTTGAGGACAACCCGGCGCAGGAACTGGAACAGGTACCGGTACCGGATAATAAATAATTGTCGTATTATCCGAATTATCGGAGGCTAAAGCTGCATTTGTAGTTAAAAACTCAGTGTAGCACCCTGTTAAACCTATCGTCATAAAAAACGGAACTAATATTGTTAATAAATACTTTTTCATTTTATTACCTCCACCATTCAATAATTACCTTGTAAGGTTCAAATATCGAGCCTAACTGAAACCACAAAATTATCTTAAAATGAAAAACATAAATTCAGTTTTGTCCATTAAATTAAACTTATGTTCATTTTAAACAACATACAGTTTTTATTCAGTTTTTTTAATATTAGAAGATTATAATGCCTTAAATCAGCAATGAGGTTAAATATGGATGATAATAAAGTTGTAATTTTTCTAATAATAATTATTACATTCTATATTTGAATAAAACCGGATATACTATCTAGTTATTATAATATTGGAAAGATTTTGAAATCAACCTTAAACTAAAATAATTGGGTAAGAATCTGAGGTGCTTATGCAGATACCTAAAGAATATGATATAATAAAAAATTGATATTGAAGACATTTGAATTCTGAGAAAATATTTCTAGGCTGTCACGGACCAATCCGTGACAGTAATACTCTATAATGTTATATCAACTCCGTCATGGTATGTACCATGACAGCCTGGAAAATCATCAACTCGTGGTCATTAATCACTAACAGGGAAGCGTAAATACTTAACAGGGTTGCGTAAATCGTCAACATATGGTTATTAATCACTAATTTTTATCTGTCGATGGATGAAGTAAGGCGGATTATGTTAAGGAAGTCATTTATGGTTATTGAAATGTCAATCGATATTCATTTTTTAGTTATTAAAAAAGGTTCGCACTAATAGTTTTTAATTTCAATTGATTATTTAATTTTCAAAATTATTGAGCCCGGCTATAATAGTTTTTTGAATTGAAAAACATAAATTTATATAATATGTTAAAATAGAAACATTAAATTACTTTGGGGTTTATTATGTTAAATAGAATTACGGGAATTTTATTTATTCTGATAGGCACGTTATACTCACAAACGATAACAAATCAATGGGCTAAATATGCTAATTACAATGATGCAACTTCATTAGCTTCGAATGATAGTTCAATAATCTGGATGGGTACAAAAGCGGGTTTGGTAAGATGGGATATAAAAAATGACGTATATAAAATTTATAATAGAACAGATGGGCTTCAGTCAGTTGTAATTAATGATTTGAAATTTGATTCGAAAGGGAATTTATGGTTAGCTACGAATAACGGGATGGTTAAATACGATGGAATATCATTTCAACTATATAATTATCAAAACACACCATTACCTGATGCACCATTCACAAAGATTGTAATAGATTCTGATGATAATGTTTATGCGGCATTGGGATGGTATGTGCAAAACAATATCGAGCAGCCTGGAGGAATTGTAAAATTCTCGGCAAACAATTGGACCTTGTATCCGATGAATAATGTTCTACTTGGACAAGAATATCCACCTTCCGACATCATTATATTTCGTAATAAAGTTTGGGTAAGCGCATCTATAGAAGGAGGAGACAGTGTTGTAACAAACTTTTATAATTTAGCAAATAATAGTTTGGAAAAAATAAATTTTATAGTAAATGTTTACGTAAATAATTTTACTATAGATTTTCAAGACAGCCTTTGGGCTATATGTTCGGCAAAATTATTCAAATTCAGAAATCAATCATGGATGCCGATAATTGGAGATGATGCCCACCTAGGCTCGATTTGGAACTTTGGATGGAGTAACGGTTATGATGGACTTTGGTTAGGAGGAAGCGGACCATATCTATATTATTTAAATATTGAAAAAAATCTTCAAGGAATTAAACTCGATCCTAATCTTCCAGCCGGATTAAAACAAGTATTTGCTTATATTTTGCCGGATACCAGCATCGAAGGTACATTTACAAATGAATTAACTTTATCGAAAGATAAACAACTTTTTATCTCAAGAAATGGTTTATTCTTATATAATTCGCTCGGCAATCTTCAGAATAATTTTCAAATTCCTAAGACAATAGACGATAATTATATATACGGGTTAGGTACAAGTCCTAAAAATGATATTTTACTTTCAAGTCAATATTCAACTCAAAAATTTGATGGTACTAAATGGACAAGAATTGGAGATGAATTTAACGGACAAAGAACATGGAACAACGATTTCTGTTTTACTCCAAACGATAGTCTTTTTACTAACCATAACAAAATTTATGGTGCGTGGGATTCTTACTCGGGTTTTACGCATGGAACTGATGTTGATTTAAATGGAAATCTTTGGACGGCTTACGGAGATTTAATTGAATATAGATGGCCATATTTATCAAAAGAAGAATATAAGCTGGCGGATATGGGAATATCAGTCGATCCTGGATATTACTCACCTCAACTAATGGATGTTACAGTAGATAAATATAATCGTATTTGGGCTCATGGCTGGTATAACGGTGCAGTAATGTTCGACGGGAAAAAATGGCATGTATATCATGCATCAGATGTAGGATTACACTATGGTTGGAATGCAGATTATATTTTTACGGAT
>JAJYSI010000083.1 GCA_021793635.1 Bacteroidota bacterium | reverse complement strand
CCATTGAAAGCCCCGCCAGGTACCACGTTAGATTTTTTCCTGAAAGGAAAAATTCGTCGGTATTTTTGCTTGCACGCTTTGAATAGTAAAGCGCAATTCCAATCGAAAGAAGGAAATAAAGCAGAATAATAACGTAGTCTATAAAGTACAATTAAACCTCACAACTTTTAAAAAATACTTTTAAAATTAATTTTTTGAGTTTTCTATATTCCATCCGGATATACTTAAAAACGGCTTTGCACCGGTTAAATCTTTTTTGAAAACATATCCTTTAATTGTTCTTCTTTCACCGGGAAGAAGAGAAAAATAATTATCGTCCCAAAAGACAGGCAGAACTGTTTCGCCGGATTTTCCCTTCGTAACATTTAATACAATCTGAAGCGCAAGCTCATCTGTATTGTTAAATATTTCCGCTGAAATTTCTTCTTTGTCATTTACGCCGGTAAATTTCGATTTCACATTCAACTGAATATTTTTAAGATTATTCAGATCTTTCATGTCTGCAAATTCTTTTTCCGGTGTTACATACCAGTTTGATTTTGCAAAATCAAGCTTATCTTCTCTGGTTGATAAACAGTAAAAGTTTGAGCTGGCTATCTTTTTTTTATTTAAAATCTTTAACTGAAGAAAGTAGGTTGTACTGAGTTTTTCAATCTCCGGAAGTTTGAAAATTTCGATCGCCTGGTTTGCCGGAAGATCAAAAGAAATTTCTTTAGAAAACATTTTAGTCAAATTGAAATTTAAAACACTAATTACCGCGGTTAAATGATTCTCGCCGGAAAGTGTATTATTAACGGCAATAATTTTATTGTTCCCGTAATCATATAAAATATGAATCGGCTCATTTGCTTTTTTCGTTCCGAAGAAAGCGCCGCCTGGCATCAAATAATAATCATACAATTGCCACCAAAGCTTTGGCCAGGCTGAGTTCAGCATCCAATGTATAACACCGGTCGAATTAAACTTATTCGCTTCGAAGGCTTCGTACATTGCGCGTGTATTTTCATAATTTATGAACTGCGCCTTTCTATTATAATCTTCCAGGTTCGCAGCTTTGCCAAGACGGTTGTCCATCGCTTCGTTATAATGATTCAGGTTTGAAAATGCTGCTTTGCTGCAATGGAAATTCCAAACGCTGTCGATTTCCCAAAGATCGTTTTTGGGTATCATCCTTTTGATGCTTTCAACCGGAGGGACTTCGGCACCGGGTCCTACTTCGGTATCAAATCCGAAAGCACCGCCGTACTTTTTATCGATCCACCAATAAATTGAAGGAATATAATCATAAGGTCCGCGCATCTTAACCGCAGATTTCCCGGTCATCGTGCTTGTATGTTCGGCGGCAGATGCAAGGTATGGTCTTGTTGGATCATCTTTCTTAAGAATTTCAAGATATCTTTTCTCAAGTTCGGGTCGCGGATACTTGTCGCTTCCGTACAACCAAACAAAAATACTTGGATGATTCCTCAGCCACTTAATCTGGTCTTCCCATGATTTTGAAATTAAATTTATATCTTCCGGCGATTTTATTGCACCGTAATCATCAGCAGGCTTGCCGATTAAGTTTTGCCACTCCCATTCGCAGCTCCATCCAACCATAACCATTATTCCGTATTCATCGCACAAGTTGTATAGCTTACTGCTCGTTCCCCAAAAGCCTTCGAGGCGTATGGCATTTAAGCCCATCTGTTTTACATATTCAATTTGATGTTTTAAATCTTCACTGCTGTTATTTAGAAACATGTGGTCAGCCCAGCCTCCGCCTTTAATTAATATCTTTTTCCCGTTTAATTTATATCCGCGGAAGCCTTCTTTATTTATGTAATCGGAAACTTCCCGGATTCCAAATTCAGTTTTTGTTTCATCGGATAATTTTCGTTCTGTTTTAAATTTCATTTTTAATTGATAAAGCTCAGGCTTGCCGAACTGATTAGCCCACCAAAGCCGCGGATTATTGATTTTAAGCTGAGGAAAATCTTCAGGCGAGAAGATTACTAATTTTTTTTCTGCCGAATCCAGATTTATTTTTTTGGAGAATATGATTTTTCCAATTTCTCCAATAAGAATTCCCGAAACTTTTTTCTGGGAATTATTTTTCAATTCGGATGAGACAGTAAGTGAAGCTTCCTTCAGCGTTTTCAAATTTATCTTACTTTGCACAAACGGATTTTTTATTGAGACTTCTCCGCTGAATTTAATTTTAACCGGACGCCAAAGTCCCATATTTCTATCAGGCGGCGCAGGGCTCCAATCGACAAAGCCGATTGTCGGATCTCCTTTAACCGGCGGAAAAACTTCAATGGCAAGAATATTCTTTCCGTTATAATTAATAAAATCCGAAACATCAAAGCTGAACATTCTAAAAGAACCGAATATTTTGCTGCTGTCTGCAATCTCATGCCCGTTGAGCCAAATGTTTGCACGGTAATTTATACCTTCAAATTCCAGGTCCGCGTATTTCCCTTTCAACCTTTTTGGAATTACAAACTCAGCCCGGTACCACCAGGCTTTTTCAAATTTTCTCTCCGGAATTTTTTTAAGATTTTCACTGACAAAAACATTTTTATAGACACCGTCTGAAACGAGCGATCCAAGAACTGTAGAAGGAACTTCAGCACGGAACCAACTGCTTACGGAATAATTTGCATTTGAAATTTCTGAACCGCTTTCATGAATTTTTTCCGAAGACTGAATATACCAATTTTTCTCCAGCCGAAGATTAAGATTTTCGGAATTCGATTGAGGAAAAATATTATTCATACCAATCATTATAAAAATTAATATGATAAGAAATATTTTAATGTCAGCGGCAGTTTGATTGTTTAATTTCAGCATAAAGTTCCGTTAAATAATATTATTTCCAAAGTATTGAAAGCAAAAATATAATTTTTTTTAATTAACATTTATAATTACTACTTTGGAATATTTTGCAAAACCGGAATTATCAACTGCCATAGCTTTAATCTCGTGCTTCCCTTTTTGAGTATTAAACCATACCCAATCGAAAGGCGCTATGGTTGTATAGCCTATTGATTTTCCGTCAACGAAAAACTCTACCTTTGAAATCATATCTTTGCCAGATTCAATTGTATTAATAATTACGTTTGAACCCGCGTTAATCTTGCTATTGTTTATAGGCTGGTTTATATCAATTGAGAAATCTTTTTTATCGTAATTGCCATTATCCATTTTAACCGGCGGCATATTTCGTGTAAAAATTGTATTTACCAAAGTGCCGTTTGAATCGTCACCGCTAATTTCCCAAAACATTAGTCCGCGCAGATTGTAAGCATCTACGTAGCGTGCTTTTAGCGAAATTGATTTCGCATCGTCAAAAGTCCAAAATATTTTTTGCACCGGATTGAAAAGCCAGGGTGCCATTGCCAGCGTATCCCAATAATAATTATATCCTTCCGATTCAAGTTTAACTAAGTTAGAATAACTAGAGAATAAAACATTAATTACGCCGCCCGTATCTTTTGCCGGTTGGTATAATCCGTTATTAACAGTATCAATTACTGTCCAGCTTTTTCCATAAAAGGCTGCGCCGGGAACAATCCTTTGGCTGCTTATTCCTAAAGAGTCTAAAAAATATTTTACCGATTTATTAAATGAAAGCTCGGCACCGTTGTCGTAGGTATCTTGGGGAGACGAAAGAAGATTCGTATGATGTGCTGAGGCGTTATTCCAGTTGCCATGTAAATCATAAGTCATCAAGTTGAACCAATCCAAATATTTAGCTTCAGCTTTTATATCATAATTATTTAGATTAGGATTAAAGGCAGGAACAGCTTCGGTCAGAATCAACTTAGGATTTACAATGTCCAGCCTTTTTCTGAACAGCTCAAGCAGTTTGGTTAAATTTTCTTTATCCTCCGGAATGTTATGAGTTCCTTCAGGTCCGCCGCTGACTGGAAATTCCCAATCAATATCAAAGCCGTCAAAGATTCCTTCTGCAGATCTATTTCCGCCGGCGCCATTGATTACCGGAAGATCGCCATAAATAAATTTATTGATGCAGTCATCAACAAATATTTCTCTCGACATTGGAGTACACACTGCATCTGAAAAATATTTACCTCCGCCCCAGCCGCCGATTGATAAAAGAATTTTCAGTCCAGGATATTCTGCTTTTAATTTTTTTAATTGATTGAATTGCCCGCGAAGCGGCTGAGTTGAATCATCCGCAACGCCGTCAATGCTCATTTCTGAAGTGTAAGGCTGCTGGTAATCAATGTAAGAATTTATTTGAGGAACAATGCTGCCCAAAGAATCCGGTCTTGGCGAGGCGAAAGCAAAAATTAAAGTTGTTATTTTACTTGCTGCACCGGAAGTTTTTATATTCTTTACAAAATATCCATGATGAGCATCCTCTGCCGAATAATACGCAACAATTTCTCTTTTTTGAGCAAACAATACTAATTGAACTCCTAAAATTAAAAGTAAAATATATCTAATGTTTTTCATAATAATTCTGAAATCCTTAATCTTTAATCTTGAATTTTAAGAATTGATTATCATTTGCCCATTACCACTTCAACTTCGTTTTCGCTGCCTGAAGACTGAATTGGAACAAGCCCGGTAATTGCTTTTCCGTTTAATGAAATTGATTTTACACCTTTCTCTATCTTATCAGGATTTTTTACCTTTATTTTGTAAACAGCACCACGCCACTTTCTTGTAACTTCAAAGCCATCCCAGTCAGAAGGTATGCACGGATCGATTTCAAGACCATTATATGTTGGTCTTATGCCGAGTATATATTTTGTAGCGGCAGTGTAAAACCATGCAGCAGTACCAGTAAGCCACGGATGCCTTGCCCTGCCGTGCGCCGTATGGTCTTTACCCATTATAAACTGGCAGTATGAATACGGCTCCGACTGTCTTATCTCAATTATATCATTTTGATTATACGGCAATATCGCATCGTAAAACTTCATGGCTGTGTTGCCGTGTCCTAGCTTGCATTCCGCTATAACAGCCCATGGATTAGGATGACTGAATATTGAAGCGTTTTCTTTTATGCCTTTGTAAACGCGTGTAATGTAGCCAATATCGTCATCCGGCTTTGAGTATGCAGGCAACACAAGATGTAAACCGTATTTGGAATACAAATGTTTATCTACGGCATCCATACATTTTTCTGCACGCTCTTTGGAAGCTACACCGGAATAAACCGCCCAGCTTTGCGCATTAAGGAATATTTTACCTTCTTCGCTTTCTTTTGTGCCTATCTTAATTCCTTTTTTTGTAAAGCCTCTTATATACCAATCGCCGTCCCACAGTTCTGACTCGCATGACTGCCTTACTCTTTCAGCCATGCTATTATATTTCTTAACATCATCATCTCTTCCAAGCTGCTTTGCGGATTCAATAAATATCTTAATTGCCCAATAATGCATGAATGAAACCATCGAGCTTTCACCGCCGCCTAAATTTAAGCAGTCGTTCCAGTCCGCTCTTAAGCCCTGGCAAATTCCGTTGCCGCCTATGTATTTTGCAGAGAAGTCGAGGATTTTTGTAAGATGCTCGTACACTGTTCCCTCGCCGCTGTTTGCATAAGGAATAACTTCATCAAAGAATTTAAGCTCGCCATTTTCAACAACCAATTCACATATTGAAGCTACAAGCCACAGCGCGTCGTCCGAACATACATCTTCCATTCCGTGAACTATATCCGCCGCGTTTGGAGTAGGCACAACCGTAGGCAGTTTTACGCCGGGAAGTTTTTCTTCTTTGGGTTCAAATACAGCCGGGTCGAACAAATGAAGTCCATAGCCCATGCTTGTATGACCTCTAAGCAGTTGTATAATTCTGTATTTTGTTTTTTCCGGATTACTGTGAACAACACCCATTACGTCTTGAGATGTATCACGGTAGCCTAAACCTACTCTTCCTCCTACTTCTACAAAGGAACCGAAGCGCGACCATACAACGCATGTTTCAGCCTGGTAAAGTGTCCAGGTGTTAATCATAGAGTTCAAACCCTTATGCGGGGTATTGCATTGAAGCATGGAAGTTTTCTTTTCCCAATATTCTTTTATGCCTTTAAAAGCTTTGTCAACATTTTCAAGGTTAGAATATTTTTCCTTTAATGCTTTTCCTTTTTCTTCGCGTGAGCCTACGCCCATCATAAATATTAATCTTGTTTCTTCACCCTGGTCAAGAGTAATTCTTTTATGAAGCGAGCCGCAATGGTTGCCGCCAAGCTCGGTACTGTTTGCGCATGTTCCTTTCTCAACCGATTCAGGATTAGTCTCTGTTCTGTAATTTCCGATGAATGTATCGCGTACGCAGTCGTAGCTGTCCGGTTTAAAATTGGAAGCAAAGAAGTGGAACGTCCATGGCTCATAAAAGAAATCATATTCTATTATGTCGTCTTTATAATTAGAACCGCTTGCGTAAAGGCTCATCTGCAGGTTCTGGTTGTCAATTTCAACATGATGAAATGAAAATTCAACGTATGAAAATACGCTTAACTTTCTAGTTCGTCCACTTTTGTTCTTTATCTTAACATCCCATAATTCAACATCGTCATTAATCGGAATGAAGACAAGCTGCTCTGCTTCAATGTCCTGGTAATCGCACTGAAACTTGGAATAAGACAATCCATGGCGGCAGGTATATTTTGCTTTATTAAAATCTTTGCCGACGGGCTGCCATGAAATCGTCCAGTACTCACCTGTCTCGTCGTCGCGTATATAAACATAATGACCAGGTCTATCTAAAGGAATTCCGTTCTGTCTGAACCTTGTAACACGATGATGCTCAGTAGATTTGTAAAACGAATAACCACCGGCATTATGCGAAATTACTGTACACAGATCTTTTACACCGAGATAGTTCGTCCATGAAACCGGTACATCCGGTCTATCAATAACATACTCTCTATTTTCATCATCAAAATAACCGTAACGCATTTAAATCTCCGTAATATTTTAATTTCAAATTAAGCCGCAGTCTGAGCTTTTTCTTCTGTAATTTCTCTAAAGGGCACTAACCAAGTTATAAGGAAGGAAGGTATAGTTGCAATCATAACCCATATAAAGAAGTGTTCATATCCAAGAAAGTCGCTTATAAAACCGCTGATCATAGACGGGATCATAAAGCCAAGTTGCATAAGCGACGTAGCAAAAGCATAATGCGCCATTTTATATTTGCCAGGTGCAATCTGCTGCATCATGTATAATGTTAAACCAATGAACCCAAAGCCATATCCGAAATACTCAAATACGACGGCAACACTTATTATAATAAAATTGGTTGGTTGAAAAATTGCAAGATAAGTGTAAACGGCAAATGGAATATTGAAGAAAGCACACAATACAATAAGAGATTTTCTTAATCCTTTATTGGCAGTAAAATAACCTGCAAGTATAGAACCCACAACAAACGCTAACGGTGGAAAAAATCCATATAATATTCCAATATCTTCTGTCGATAATCCAAGCCCGCCTTTAGCTCGTCCTGCTCTCATAAATAAAGGAACAATTTTAACAGCCTGTCCTTCTGCAAACCGGTACAATATCAAAAAAGCTATTCCCCAGAAAATATATTTTTTCTGAAAAAATGTTTTTACTACATCGTAAAATTTTTCGGATGCTTCCTTAAAGCTGGATACATTTTGGGACTTTCCGCCGGTAGGTAAAAATTTAAGGTGATAAATACTCATCAAAATAAGTATTGCGCCAAAAGATCCCATTACTATAGTCCATGCAGGCTTTACACCTATTTTCTTTTCCAGAATACCTGCTAAAAGCACAAAGGCACCTTGCGATAAAATCTTTCCAACATTATAAAATGCACCTTGCCAGCCAACATACTCCGCTTGTTCAACATCATTTAATACTGTAATATAAACTCCGTCGGCGGCTGTATCATGAATAGCAGAGTTCAAAGCAATAATTCCGAAGAATATTATAGTCCATTCAAAATATGTAGGTAATTGTAAAGAAAACACCAGCAAACCGAAGCTTATCCCTCCCATGAATTGAGTAGCAAGCACAAAATCTTTTTTTGTTCTATACATTTCAAGAATAGGACCCCACAGCGGCTTTAACGCCCATGGAATTGTTACTATGCTTGTAAAGAATGCAATCTTTGCATCCGATATACCAAGGCTTTTGTACATTAAAACTGATACGACATTAACAATTACAAACGGTAGACCCTCTGCAGTATAAAGTGTGGGAACCCAAAAGGCAGGTTTTACTTTTTTATTTGCCATCAATATTCCAATAATGTATTATTTAATTCAGTTTAATTCCTAAACAATTAATTTATTTTTAATATCAGCAAAAAACTCTAAACCCCTCCAAAAATATATTATATAAAAATACCGGAACTACTTATTCGGCAGTTCCGGCATTTACTATTACTAAGAAATAATTACTTTAGGAGAACCATCTTTTTAGTAATAGTCTGTGAACCTTGTGTTAAAGTATAGAAATATATACCGCTGCTTAAATTATCCATGCTAACATTATATTCATATGAACCTTTGTTCTTATAAACATTATCTACAATTGATCTAACTAATTGTCCGATCATATTGTAAACCTTCAAGCTAACATAACCACTTTTTGCTAAATTGAATTTAATGTTAGTAGATGGGTTAAATGGATTCGGGTAAGCATTGTAAAGTTCGAATTTGCTAGGTACTGAAGAAGGAATTTGTTCAACAGCAGTCAAAGAAGATGTAAAGTTAGTATCTCCGATTGCTGTACCATCAGTAGCACCGGTCTTCAAAGTTTGATTTGAATAAACTAAAGCACTTCTTTCAGGAAGCGGCCAAGCTGGGGTCCAATCTGCATTGGTTCCAACAGCAGTCTTCTGATAAGCATAGCTTTGAGTGGTACCTTTTCCGCCTCTAACTGCGCCGATGTATGCTAACAATCCTACACCATAAGTTGTATCGGTTCCATTAAGAGCATCTGTTGTAATGGTAGTACCAAAACCAGGATCTACATTTTGATTGCCGCTTTCAGAAAAACCTGGCCAGGTTGTAGTTTTACTAAACATAGCTTGTGTTTCAGAATTCATAAATACAGGTGTGTAGATGGAATCAAATGCAGTTGTTGCAGTATCATTCCATGTCTTCCACCAGTTGGTAAGTGCTGATGACCAGAAATAAACATTATTCTTAATTTCAACTTTTCTCATTGCTTCTGCTGCAAGAGAATCTGCGGAACCGTTTATAGCATGCCCCAAAAGAGTTGCTGCTTTTAAGGAATCAAGTCCAGCTAAACTTATAATAGCCGGAATTCTTGGAGGACGAATTTCATCCCATCCACCAGCATACTCAGTGTGAGTTTCACCGGTAGCATAAGTATCATAAAAAATATTATTATCTATCTTTGCATTTACAATTTGTTCTGACCATAAAGGAGATTTAGTTGATAAAACAACATCATTATGTGAAAAGTTGAAATAGTTGGTAACTCCGGTTGTTACTACCGGTCCCATAGCTATTCCAATTAATGCATTGTTGTTAATGTCTATAGTATCAGTATTCCATGCACCATTATAATTTTGGCTACGTAAAAGCTCAGGAACATAGTATGCAGAAGCTACATCAACACCATTTCTAAAGACAGAATTGGTTATATAAAATTTATCCCAGTTTCCGCTGTACCCAACTTCAAATTGAGCTAAATAATCAAACACACAATTATCAATTGTTAAACTTATACTATCTGCAGAAACTT
>JAJYSI010000082.1 GCA_021793635.1 Bacteroidota bacterium | reverse complement strand
CTATGTCAAATTCAGAATAAATTTTTTCTGAACTAATAAACCAATCTGGGTCATATTTGTATCCATACTTTTTTGGTTTGGAAGAAAGAGCTTCAATAGTCCATGAATTTTCTACCATTCTTTGTACAATGTCTCTTAGAGTTCTTGATTCTCCTACAGGTGTAAGGAAACGAGTATGCTCTATCGATTGCCAAATCAATGACATAAAAGATTCTTCATCTTCAAGTGTAATTAGAAATAACGCTTTTGCATTTTTAATTTCTTCAAATAGTCGAGCATCAACTTTATGCCCTTTTGCTTTGCGTGATTCAAGCCGTTTCTTTATTTCTTCATGAGATACTTGTTTCATTGAACCCTCTAGTTTGTATCTTATTATCTATTCTATTTCGTATGTGCTTTGTTGAGATAAAGGAATAAAGAATTTCGTTCCATTCCAGCGAGGTCTAAAGCATACTTTTCTGGTAATCTTTCTGTCTCTTCCATTTCCCAATATGGGTGATAGGGTTCTAATTCTTTATTACTAAGAATAATAAATCTTCTGCGCTCCGCTTTTAATGATTCAAAAAGTTTTATTTCATCTTCATCATATATATCAGCCGTTTTAGCAAAAATAATATAGCATTCAAGGTTAATATCTTGCAGCTTGTCTTGAACAGCTTTTAAATTATCAACATCTCTTTGGTCAATTTTTTGCCCTTCACTTTTACATTCAGCAATACCGATTTGAATGTTACTGCTTCTTTCAGATTGTAAAATACAAAAATCGATCTCACATCTTCGCGAGTTTTCGAGATTAAGTGAAGTCGAATAAAATAATTTGTAACTACTGAAAATCCTCGCAAAGGTCAGCAAGCTTATTATAACTGGTATTGCCCCTTCTTGATTATTATCTTTTGCAAATAAACCGCTTCTTGAAAATTGCCAATATTTATTAGCCCTGCTTTGAAAATCTTCCCCAATAAATTCGGGCATAAAATGATTAAACCGGCAGTATGGACAGATCCACTCATTTTCATAATTAGCAATTAATATCATTTCCTTAAGTCCACAATTTCTGCATTTAAATTCTGATCTCTTCCTGATAAATCGATAAATAAATTTCAATTTCGGCGCAAATATCTTTTTCTTTACTAAATAGTCAAATACCTCATTTGCGCCTAACTTTTGATGGTTACGTGTTTCTATAAAAAGATTCTGAAATTTCAAAAAGTTATTTTCCCAGATAATCTTTGTTGCCTCACTTCGTAGTATTTTACTTCCTCGTGCGGTCTTAGGAGATGTGAGAAGTTTCCTTACGCCTGTTATTTTAAATACTCTGCAAGCTTCTAGAGGAAAATCATCTTTCATACCTTGGATGATTTGCTTTGCAAGAAGGCCCGCTTGGCTTGTCGTTGCCTTAAAGCCGGCCAGCTCAAAAACTTTTTGTATCAATATCTGATCGTTAATCGGGTAAAGGGAAAGTGAACTTTCATACGCTTTAATGATTACTCCGATACCATCTTTTTCAGACCGAATACGCCAAGGATCAAATGCGATTGACCTACTGTAAACTTCGTTGAGTTTCCGTATGAATGGTGGCTTTAATGTATGACCGGGATATGCAAATTCACTGAGCGCATCAACGGAGACTACTAGTTGTTGCGAGCTAACATTTCTATTTCGCTCAGCGTTTAAAAACTTCATTTCAGGTAATGCCACCGATACATTATATCTCTCATAACTCACATCCACATTTGCCAGCGTTTGCTGAGAACCAAAATAAAAGCTGGCGGGTTTTATATTCAGTCCATTCCAGATGTCGTCACTGCAATGAGAAAAAAGAAAACGTTTAGTGCCCTGATATTCCTTAACTACTTTCTGAACATCTTCATGGTTGGCGGAATAATAAACACATATCCAATCTTCAATATTGGGATTTCTGTTTGGCATTTCATCAAGTCCTTTTAAGTATCCCTTAATGAATTCGTCAAACCGCTGTAACTGATCTCTCGGAAAAAACTCAATAAGTAAACCTGAGGCGCGCAAGTTCCAAAAGTTCAAAAGGTCAATGAAATTATTGCTAGAACCCACATAGATTCCATTCCCGCGCCAGGTACCGCCAAAGCCGGACAACTCTAGTGCAGTTGCATGAATTGGTGTAATTGATTTTGTAATAGAGCTATCAATGGTATTTTGCAAACCAATATTGACTACTTTTGATCTCAGCCCTTTCAAAAAGGCGTTTCGAAAATCTTCCTTTAAATTTAACGAGGTGGAAATATAGCCAAACAAAATGGAAAACAGGTTATTGCAAGGATCTGATTCTTCCCAATTAACAAGTGAACAATCACTCTTGAAATCTTCTGGCTTGTTCTTAAATTCTTTTTCCCAGTAATGAGCAACAATATTAATCGTATCAAGATATCCTAAGATATTCTTCTTTGTATCCCAATCTTCATAAAAAATATTTTCAGCATAGTGGCTCGGATCGCGCAGGAACGGATTATCTTTAATAAGTACATCAATCTCTTTCGTATGAGAAGTGGCATACAATACGTCAACTGAGAAAATATCGAGGAGTTGTTTGGAGAAGTTAATGTTAGTCGAAGAAACAGGAATGACCGGATTATAGATTCCACCCCAAAGCAAGGTATTGATTTGAGCAGCTTTTATGAGGTCGTCAGTACTACTATCTCGGATTAGAAACCCTATTCTAATAGGTCTATATTTTATGTAAAGTGTCGTTGTTGCCATAAAAACTTTTTAATCTACGGTTATAGTTCTGTTCATTTCCAAATGCACTATAAATACAACAACTGATTTTCAAATTTCGATTTAAAAACGGATGCGATACACTTTTTATTCATCGAAGACTTCACAGTAGAGGCATGCCCAATCCGTTCCTTCGGGTCTTTGAGGATGTATATCATTATCCAGGTTGTTGAAATTATGGTAAATTTCACATTCTTTATCAAAAGCAGATTTCGGAGAGGAAAAGTAACCGAATTTAAATCGTTTATATCCATTCTTACCAACCCATTTTTTCAACCTACCATTCACATCACTATCGGATCGTCCCACATAGTCAACAACAAAGGAGCCTGCTTTTCTGCTTCTTTCTAGAACGTATACTCCAGATGAAGTTCTTGTTATATGCTCGTCAATACTCTCATTTGTGAGAGCATAAGGTCCGTTTATTAATCCAGTGCTAGGCATTTTCTTTTGTCCTTTCAAAAAACAAAATCAGCTTTTTACAACTTCTCATTTTAAACCTTAACCACTATTGTGAAAAAAACTTTTGACTCGGGCCCACCATCCCGATAGATTTTTTTCATTGTGTGATACTTTATTTGTCTTAAGGGGAGTACTTGTAGTTTTTTCCGTATAGTGGTGTTCATACGCAATCTGATCTTCAAGGCGGACTGCTTCAATTTCTTCCTCTGAAAATTGTCTTTCCCAAATTACTCTGTTATCGCGTATCCAATAATGTGACTTGCAACGAGTTCCCCAATTTCCGATTGAGGGGTGTAATGTAATTGTTTCACCATTGAAAGTTAAAGACCAACCAGCCGGCGAAAGCGGAGTTACGATTTCAGTTTCGCATCCGCAACAACACTTATGAATAATTGTCGCGAATCGGATGCTAACATATACTCTTCCATCGCTAAGATTGGCAGGGACACTTTCTATAAATTCGAAATCTATTGTTTCTCTTCGGGGCATATTGAACACTCATTGATAATTGAATTCTGAGTAATCGAGTAAAATGATGAACACTCATGTGTTTCGTCTGCATAAAAGCCACACAATTTCTTCCATTTAATTACCGCTAACGCTGCATTGAGCGCATTAAGTTCTGCAATTTGTATATTGTATCCGTATTCATTATTTACATCGCCATCCACAAAAGGGATCGTCTCTAAAACGTGGTCATTTTTTTCAAGAGTACTTGCAGTTGTTCGCACAACTCCGACAAGGTGCTCATCAATGGATTGGAGACCCATTCCTACATCAATAAATGGTCTACCTGCCTGATGAAGCGCTTCAATAATTGCTTTCTTTACTTTACCCATATCAAGGCAAAGAAAGACAAAATTCATTGTGAGGAGTTCTTTTAGATTTTCTCCATCTATGTAGGCATCGTGGACTACAAGGCCACGACGCATCACTGAGTAGCTTTGCTCGTAATAATTCACTTTTTGCGGCAGCGTCTCGAGCATTTCAATTGATGTTGCTCCAGGTGCTCGGAATGCATTATGAGAAGAAAATCGATCTCCATCATAGAGATGTATTTCTTTCACTGGTGTCTTTGCAATAAAGTCCAGGACATAGGCACCGGTTCCACCTAGTCCTATAATTGCCACTCGATCAATAGCTAGACGATCTGTTAAGGCACTAATCCCTGCCCGGCTTGATGACGTATCGGCATATTTAAAAACAGATTCAGATTCGGTAAGTGTATACGCTCGATGAGTTCTCGCATTTGCGTTTTTGTCGATAAGTTGCGCATATCCTTCCAAGATACCCACGTATGTTGTCATCTTTGCATAGTATGATGGAAATGGTGTATTTGGTCTTGCAGAGAAAGTTCGGTCTACTCGAAGGTCTCTATCAAGATTCTCTGGTCCACTTGGATTTGTAATCTCATTGATTACCTGCCCCTCAGCATTGCACGGCTGTTCGCCAATGAATTTTACCACATGATCGTTTGGTGGATTTACTATTTCGCCAGAAAGATGAAGTGCAGCAACGAGCGTACCATAAACTACCTCTCTTCGAGAGTTTACGTATGGTACGTGTTTTACAAGCAAATGATTATTGCTCGTGCTCAGCCCTATTTCAAACCCCTCGTTAACGAGTCGGCGTAAATCATCATTATGAGCGATTAGTCTGTGTAACATCAAAACTTGTGTTATTCTTTATTTTCACTGATTGTCCCGGCAAAAGTGTTCCCTCTGCTGGATGCTGATCTGCATGATGAAAAAGCACAGTAATTCGGATACTATCACCAGTAGGAATACTCCCAAATGCTAAAATGACAATATCTTCATAGGTCAATGTATCTGTAGTGACCTCTTTTTCTCTGGTATTCACAAAGATTTTATATACTTTTTCGTGTTTTTTCTCTTCTTGCTTTTCTTCTTTTTCAGATTCCATAATTCACCTATAATTTAACGACCTTTATCTATTTCATTTTTCTTGCTTGTTTCAAAACCTTTGAGAGTGAATCCACACCAAGTGATTTTTCAGCTCCGCCCAATGTTTTAATATTCCCATGAAGTTTGTTCAACTCAGGATATTCTTTCCTTAATTCCTTCATAGATGAATCCGCTCGTTCCTTTCGGAATGTACCTTTTTCAGTTCTTTTGTGTTTTTCAAACGCCATTTTCTTTCTCCTTATTTCTTTTGATTACATCAACTAACTTTCCATTAACAACAAGTTCATCTCCCTCATCAACATAAATCGGTTTATGCTCTGAATTTAGAGATGAGGGCATGAGTTTGATACGATCACCTTCTCGATAAAAATTCTTTATTGTTGCAAGACCATCAATGATCGCCAAGACTTTATCTCCCTGGTGCAATTCAGCATCAGGGTTCACAAGTACGTAGTCACCGTCCTCAACTCTTTTCCCATGGAGTTCAGCAAGGTTCATTGAGTCGCCGGAAACTTTCAGCGCGAATGTTTTTTTTGAGCTCGCTACTCTTTTTGAAACCGGCAAATATCCCTCGAGATTCTGTTCTGCAACCACCGTGGGCGAACCTGCATTTGCAATCCCATATATCGGAACCTTTACAAGAAAATCCTGAGGTATCGCTCGTTTCAATTCATTCTTCTTTTCCAATTTCTCATTCAGTTGTTTTGCCAATTGACTACCAAGTAAGTCGGCAGATTGGTTCACAAAATCATCCCACGAGATCATGTCATGGAACCATTGAAGCACGATGTCCGTCCGTAAACGGAGGATTTTAAGGAAGCTTTGCCAAGTAAATCCTTCTGACTTCAAGTCGTCTTTCCAAGCATTCCAAAGATACTTCGGTAGCTGGTTTCCAGACCAAACGATAAATGAGTCCCAATTTACCCTTGGGTCATTCCCATGCTCGTTCTGTAAAGCTTTCATAAAAGCCTTAAGTTCTTTCGGTTCTGCAACTTTTTCTATATTCATGTACCAAGTATAGGGTATATAAATTTAAAAGTCAATAGTTTTCTAAAGATATGCTTACGAAGTATTTTTAGCTATTGTGCGAACTTTTTTGATTCTAAGTTTGTTTTCACGTTTTTAGTTATATCAACGCACAATACTGAAACCGGTACAGGGATAGCGTGACAATCGTTCTAGTGCGAGATTAAGTATGAATCGGGGGATTAATTTTAGCTTGTTATTATTCCATATGTAAAATTGTTTCTTTGCAACCGAACAATTTTTCAAAGTCTATTTTATTCTTTCCGGTTACGATAAGATTTGGCTTATACATAAATATATGTTTCAATTCAATTGAAAAAGGATTAGGAAATATACTTTTCTGAAACGAACCTTATCTTGTTCCACAATTGAACAGAACCCGGAATCCCGGTGACCGAAAGGAAGTTTCATATGCTCTTTACTAAAAGGAATCAGGGTTGCGGCGTACAGTACGATTTTACTATCGAGAATATCATTTATTGTTTTTCTTCTTTCACTTCTTTTGGAAGATCATTCTCGAACCCCTCTCTCATGTTTTCAGTCTTTACCGGGACCATTATAAAGTAGTTTACCCGGGATTTGGCACCAACTGAAACGTGGAGACGGGCATTTGTCCTCAACCCAAATTTTAATTCAAGAGACCCACATTGTGGTCTCTTTTTCTATGTGTGTTATTTTTCAGATTGTAGTTTCTTCATTAGAATTTCTCCTATTTTTTGTATTCCCTTTTTAATAGGTATATACCCAATAGTTGGCGGCATACCATCGAGTTCAGTTTCATCGATCCTAATGGGCAAAATATAATCCTTCCCTTTTTCTTGAAGAGCTCGTGCTTGTGCACTTTGTCTTTCATGATTCGTCCAGATTCTCTCTTTGTATTCTTTTGAAATAAATATCACACAATGTTGGGCGCGTTTTCTGAATATTTCATCAAAGGTATCGACCAAATTCTTTCCCCAAAGATATTCTGGGAAAAATTCATCATAAAATACCGAGAATCCGTTTTCCCGAAGTATTGTTGCCAATTTTTCGGCATACTCACGTTCGGTTCCAGCAAATGAAATCGCTACGTCAAAAGAAGTTTTATTTTTTGACTGAATGGGAACTGTGGGACGCGTAATTTTTTTTTCGATATCAGTGTTTAGCCTTATACTGGGAGCTTGAAAAGGTAGGAAATTAAGACCCGTTTTTTCAATATCGGCATTTGCTGTTAATAATTTTTTTATTCCAGAAGCAAAGTATTGAGGATGGGCATCAAACCATCCATGTGCAATATCTGCATTGCTTTCAAAGAAGCTGTCACCTCTTGGGCGAAATGCAATAAATCGCCAATAACATGGTTCAAAATCATACTCTAGGCATTGCGAAAATGATTTCATCTTGAGAAATTCAAACACACTCTGTACTTCTGTGGATAATGGAAAATGTTTGGGTCTATAATGTATTACCCAACCCTTATCATAATCAGATTCCAGCCATGTAAATTTGTATAAAAAACCTCATCATTATTTTGTTTCATTGACTTCACAGTAAGTGCAGTATGACCATCTCCTGAAAAATGAGTATCATGCTGTCTATAGTAGGTCTGCCGGCCAAAGAAAAAACTCCACCCCTCCGGTTGATCGAAAAAGAAGCCGCATCGTTCTAAATCTTTTTGAGCACCAATAAGATTTTCAAAAGCGCGGTCAAGCAGACCCGCAAAAGTATCCACATCAAAATTGTCAGTTACCCAATGTACATAACATTGCCTGCTATCCACAAAAGGACAAGTACTTTTCTTGAATCCTAGGTACCCTAAAAAATCAGTGATTTGAATTCCAGATAAAGTGAAAGTACTTAGCGATATATGCAAACTAAGGCCAATATCATTCTTACTATATTGCAACTTTACTAAAAGCAGATCAGCACTACCAGATCGTGTGCGTCCAATAACTTCACTTTTTAGTGCTCGATGTGGATCCCTATCAAACATAGTCATTTTTAATGTACCCTCCTGACAACTAACTTAATTTTCATTATTAAACTTAGTCTAACCAACTCATTGGAAAAAAGAATCAGGAATTTTTACCTTCAATTTTATTTTAACTAGTGATTAATACCAAACTGATTTTGTGTATATTTATTTATTTCTATTTAACCTTCTTTGAGATAGTTTTTTCCAAATGTTGTTCGCTAATTTGATATCTTGTGCAGAGAAACCAAGTCCATTTTTCAGTGTTAGATTATTCGTATATTCTAAGATTTCATCTATAGCTCTCCCCCTTCTAAACATCGAATCAATTTCAGAAAATAACCCATTATTACCGTTTGAATACGGAAGAACAATTTTTTCAACTTCACTCGGCATTAGTTCTAAAACCCCGCCGCCATAACTTCTGCCTGAAATTTCACCGAAGGCAAAAGAAAGTGAATTATAATAGCTTGCAATTAATGAGGATGCCTTGATGCCTGGTTTTATCTTTACCCGGTGCATCGTATCTGTAGTATATGCTTTTGCCTCATTCAAAATGAGTTTTGGAAATATATTATTTCTGCGAATGAATAAGCAATCGGAAATCCAAAGCGACGGAACGATTTGCCACTCATCTCGAATGCCGGTCTTATACCCTTTATTGATTTGTAGCTTTTCACCATTACTCAGATACTCAAGAACCTTTTTCTCATTCTTTAGTTTTTCTTTGGGAGGAAATATTAATAAGTAAGAACGTACATTCGCCTTTTTATTTTCCTCCCAATCTTTCCTTGTAAAAATGGTACTATTTACTTGAACACTTCTCCCTACTAACGGAAATGCATACTTATGAAGTTCATATTCATCTATTGTTGATTGCGAAACAGTAAAGAATTCATTCGAACCCGTTGTTATTCCGACTTCAACATCCGCAAAATCTCCCAAGCGTGGAACTTGGAGGTTATTTGACATTTCCTCTAAAAAATCTATTTCTTTCTGATCAAGGAAATAAAATGTCCATTTATTGCTGTGATAATCAATCTTTTTTGTGGGATTTTTAAGCTTATATAGATCAACCTCTCTCAATGCACTCGCATCGGTTAACTCTATATGTTCAATCGCGTGAGTCCCCGAAAGGTTTTTCTCACACAACAAAAGTACAACCTCTTGTTGAATATCCGGGAAGACAAGTCTTTTAAAAGAGACGATATTAATTTTGTTGAAATAATGAGAGAGAAAGCTTCGTAACTGCTTTGCATACGAAACTTGTAACAGTTCGGCCGGAACTACAAAACCGATCTTCCCCTTATCTTTTAATAATAAGCTGCTTCCTACCACGAAAGAAACCCATGCATTCGTTAGTTTGCTGTATTTTAGAAATGCTTTTGTAAATATTTTTTTGGCTTCCTCTTGTTGTTGTTCATCAAAAAATTGATACCGAATGTAAGGCGGATTTCCGACAATTAAATCAAACCTTTCCGAAGTGTGATTACAGTATATATGAAAATCATCATTTATTATGGAGGCATTATCCAAGTTTATATTTCTTGCTTTTCGGGACTCAATTTCATCAAGCTCAATTGCCGTTACTGAATGATACTTGAAGTTG
>JAJYSI010000081.1 GCA_021793635.1 Bacteroidota bacterium | reverse complement strand
AATTTAGTTAATAAGTTTTTCGTAATAAATCCGCTAAAGACGTTGGTTAATTAACAAAATTAAGTTAAGGGTAAAAATGATTTACCGCATACTTATTGTTATTTTTCGGGTCGAAAAATTGTCCCTCAAATATCAGACTGGAAAATGTTTTTATGAGCAATTCACGAACTTATGATTTCGCCGTTGTAGGCGGCGGTATTGTCGGAACAGCGACAGCATTATCGCTTCAAAGGTTAGGTAATTATTCGGTTGTCGTTCTTGAAACAGAAAACAGAATAGCTCCGCATCAAACAGGAAATAATAGCGGCGTAATTCATTCTGGTCTTTATTATAAGCCTGGCTCTTTGAAAGCATTAAACTGTGTTACAGGAAGAGAAATGATGTACCGTTTTTGTGAAGAAAATAATATTAACCACCAACACTGCGGAAAAATTGTACTTGCCTCTTCAAAAGAAGAATTGCCGGCGCTTGATGAACTTGAAAGACGGGGAATTGCAAACGGATTGAATGGAGTTACCAGATTAGCCAAAGAAGAGATTAAAGATTATGAACCATACGCCGAAGGTATTGCGGGATTGTTTGTGTCTGAAACCGGAATTGTTGATTACACTGAAGTTACCGAAGCTTATGCAAAAATTATCTCGAATAACGGCGGTGAAATTACTACTAACAGCAAATTTATTTCGCTGGTTAGGGATGGAAACGATTTAATTCTGCAGACCTTATCCGGCGAAGTACGAGCTAAGTTTCTAATTAATTGCGGGGGGCTTCAAGCCGATAGAGTTGCCCGGATTTGCGGCGTTAACCCGAATTTACAAATTATTCCCTTTCGCGGAGAATACTACAAATTAAAAAAGGAAAAGGAATATTTAGTTAAAAACTTAATCTATCCTGTACCCGATCCTAAATTTCCATTTCTTGGAGTTCATTTTACAAGAATGATTAGCGGCGGAATAGAAGCTGGTCCCAATGCTGTACTAGCATTTAAGCGTGAAGGTTATAATCAAAAAGATTTTTCATTTAAGGATGTTTCACAAATGATTTCTTATCCAGGTTTCTGGAAGATGGTGTCTCATCATTATAAAATGGGCATTGATGAATTCCGAAGATCATTAAGCAAAGTGCTTTTTGTTAAATCTCTTCAAAAACTAATTCTGTCTATCGGTTATGATGATGTTTACCGCGAAGGCGCTGGGGTACGCGCCCAAGCGCTTGATCGGGATGGAAAATTAGTCGATGATTTTAGAATTATCGAGGCTGAAAAAATGATTCACGTGTTAAATGCTCCTTCGCCAGCGGCAACAGCTTCTTTAAGTATAGGAAATACAATCGCCAAAAAAGCAATTAGTATTTTTTAATTAGCCTGTGTTTCTAACGCCGGAGGCAATTCCGTTTACCGTTGATCTTAATAACATTAAGAGATTTTCTCTTTGATTCTTTGAAATATTTTTCTTCCTGAATTGCTTTACAAATTTTACCTGGATAAAACTAATCGGATCGATGTATGGGTTTCTCAGCAAGATAGATCTTTGAAGAGATTTATCCGCATCAAGCAAATTCTTCTCGCCTGTAATTTTCAGAACTGCGCTGCATGAAAGTTCGTACTCCTTATTAATTAAATTAAATATTTGATTTGCGATTCTTTTGTTATTACACAAAGACACATACTCCCTGCCGATTATCATATCGGTCTTAAGAAGCACCATTTCAATATTATCAACCAGAGTTTTGAAGAACTCCCATTCTCCGTACATTTTACGCATTGAGTCCCAGTCCGTTTTATTTTCATTTATGCATTGGTGAATTGCCGAACCAAAACCGTACCAGCCGGAAATTGTCTGGCGATTTTGGGTCCAGGTAAACACCCAGGGAATTGCTCGAAGCAGGCGAATGTCTTTGCTTTTTTTTCTTGATGATGGTCTTGAGCCTATTTCTATTTGCTCGATTATGTCTATTGGTGTTGCACATCGAAAGTATGAAAAGAAATTCGGGTGATTCACTAAAAGGCGGTAATGCTCAAATGCAACTTGGGAAATATCCTCAAAAATATCACTGTATTTTTCAAATTTATCAATTCCCGATTTGAATTTTGTTCTTGCTGTAGTAGTAATTACTGCTGAAGTCATTAGCTCCAAGCTTCTTAATGCAATTTGCGGCAAGAGATATTTTGAAGAGATCATCTCCCCCTGTTCGGTGATTTTAATTTTCCCTTCTATAGTTCCATAAGGCTGAGCCAGAATTGATTGATTTACAGGTCCACCGCCCCTTGAAATAGAGCCACCGCGTCCATGGAATAGAGTCAGTTCAATATTTTCGGAGTCACATAATTTCTTAAGATTTATCTGTGCTTTGTACAGCTCATAGTTTGAAGTAACAATTCCACCGTCTTTATTGCTATCTGAATAACCAATCATTATTTTCTGAATCTTCGCACGAAGTAATAAGTGCTGCATATAAGATGTATTTGAAAATAATTCTTTCATTACGCGGTCCGATTTTCTAAGATCTTCTATTGTTTCGAAAAGCGGAAGAATGTTAAAATCAGATTGAATTATTCTATGATTCCGCAATTTAATTAGACCTGCTTCTTTTGCAAGAAGAAGAGCATTTAGAACATCACTAACCGAGGAACAATTACTGATTATATAATCGTTGCATGCATTTGGAGCAATGTTTGTTTTACCCCATTTTATGAGCGACAATTCTTCGATAATCTGTCTTGTTGATACACTTAAATCGCTGTAATTATTTTTTAATGGTCTAGAACTAAGTATCTCCTTTGTTAAAAGAGGTATTTTTTGATCTTCAGGCAATAGAGAATAGTTTTCAACAACTTCTGAATAGGAGAGTAATTCGGCAACAGCTTCTTTTAATAAAATTGCATTCTGTCGAATATCCAGCGCCACCAATCTAAAGCCATAAGTTTTCACTTTATAAATTAATGGCAATACAACAGTGTCGGCAACTATTTTTCCCTTATTCTTTGAAAGGCTTTCGTAGATGGTTTCCAGGTCATCAATAAAATCAGAAGATTTCTTGTAGCCAAATTCTTCGTTATTGACAGTTCTTTCAAGTTTATATGAAATTTGGAATATTTTAGCCCTATAGATTTCAGAAGGGTCACGTAGTATATTATCTGAAAAATTCTTATCGAATAGAGAAATATCTGAGTTAATCGAAGACTCAAGCGCTTTGCTCGCTGTCGAAATATTTAAGGATGAGCTTAAGGAAGTATAAAGCGAGTCAAGATCATTTTGGTAAAGATTAATAATTTGTCTTTTATTATTTAACAAAGTTTCTTTAGTTACATCCACTGTAATAAAAGGGTGGCCGTCTCTGTCACCCCCCATCCATGAACCGAATTTCAATAATGACGGCGATATTGTATCTACATTTAGGATTGTTTTTAGTTTTGAATTAACCGATAAATAATAATCCGGAATTATATCGTATAAAACTTCCTTAAAGAAAAACATCCCTCGCTGAATTTCATCTTTTACAGTTACCTTATGAAACCTGATTTCATTCGATTGCCATAACAGTGTTATTTCAGTTTGCAATTCCTGTTTAATTTCATTTATCTCATCGGGAGTTAATATCATTAACTCTCGCTTAAGAAGCAGTTGACTTATCTTCAATATTTTTCTTAGTGTAGTTTGTCTGGTAGCCTCGGTTGGATGAGCCGTAAAGACGGGAATAATTTCAATAGAATTTAGGATCTCATTCACCATCTTCTCTGAATATTTTTCCTTTTTGAGCTCTTCAAATGCCTCGCTAATTGAACCGCTTTCTGTTATTTCCCCATTTAGAAGGTTCGAACGTTGTCTTCTAATTCGGTGCACTTCATCGGCAGCATTTACCAATATAAAATATATTGAAAAAGCCCTAACAACTTTGTATGCTTTATCTGAGTCAAGCTTGTTGATTAAACCAGCAATATTACTCCTTGTTGTGCTGTCGTATGAAACGCGCAATTTTTTAGTCAAAGCCCGCAGTTTTTCGACTGTTTCATAAATGACATAATTTTCTTGTTCGATTAAAATCTTTCCAAGAATTACACCAAGTTCTCTAATATCTCTTTTTAGGGGCTCGTCTTGGAGTGACCCTTCTAATAGACTTAGTGACTTTTTACTCATCTTTCTTTTTCATCCATGATTTTTATAAAACTTAAAATCTATATACCGAATATTGAATTGAGATTAACATTATTACTATATTACAAAAGTTTGTAATTAAAAGTTTTA
The DNA here is from genome assembly GCA_021793635.1 of Bacteroidota bacterium. The sequence continues at coordinate 5,491 of JAJYSI010000081.1, read as the reverse complement.
TACTAGGTCATGCTTACAATTGTTTAATTTTTTATCTTTAGGAAAGAAATTTCTTTTACGATATCAGAGAAATAATGAAACCATTTTTCAGGATCTTTTACTTCATCTTTATCGTTTCAACCATATTTTATGGATGTACATCGTCAAAGCTGCAGCGCGAAACTCCAAAAGTAAGACCACCTATCACCATCCCAGCAAAACCTGAGCCTGAGAAATTAGAGATTATAAAGAATGAATTACCGTTTACTCTTCCTCATAATGCTAAAATTGAATCTGTCATTATTGACTCCGTAAAAAAGAAAATTACTATAGAATTCAATAAAGAGCTTTCTTATGTGCCATTCCGGGAGGATAATGTCAAAGAGCTTTATTCTGAGATTAAAAAAGAATTCAGTGACAATTATAAGGACTATACTTTTTCAATAAAGACAATAGGTTTTCCTGTAGAGAAACTGATTCCGAATTTCTATAGAAGCAGCCAAATGGAATACGATAGATCTAGAATACCGCCAAAGGAAATTCGGCCTAAGCCTGTGGTAGAGAATATAAGCAGGAAATTTATTCCTGCGAATGGATTATTTAACAGGAATATTGCAGTTTGGCAAAGCCACGGTTGGTATTACAATAATGAGGTTAATCGATGGGAGTGGCAGCGCCCAAATGTGTTTCAAACTGTCGAAGATAAACTTCCGCTTTCTTTTGTTGTACCATATTTAATCCCGATGCTCGAGAAAGCAGGTGCAAATGTTTTTGATCCGCGTGAAAGGGATTTTCAAATAAATGAAGTTGTTGTTGATAATGATTCTCATTTGGATATTAGCTCAAGATATTACATAGAAAAGCCAAAATGGAATAGTGGAAAAGGGAAAGGCTTTGAAGTCGGCACACTTCCATATCATGTCGACTATAATCCTTTTACTCATGGGACGTACAAGGAAACTATTTCTGATACTACCGGGACGTCTTCGGTTAGTTGGATTCCAAGGGTTCCCGAAGAGGGAGTATATTCTGTTTATGTTTCTTATTCTTCATCCCGTAGAAATATTAGTGATGCACATTATTCAGTTTATCATGAGGGAATCAAAACAGATTTTTTGATTAACCAGCAAATCGGCGGAGGAACATGGGAGTATTTAGGAGAATTTAAATTTGACAAAGGCTATAATCCTGGAAAAGACAAGGTTGTTTTAACAAACCAAAGCGCCGAATCCGGGAAAGTTGTTACGGCAGATGCAGTAAGATTTGGCGGAGGTATGGGGGTGATTGAACGAGGCGGCACTACTAGCGGACGTCCCAAGTACCTGGAAGCAGCACGCTACTATCTTCAATATCTTGGAATGCCTGACTCGCTAGTTTATAATTTAAATGACGATAAGAATGATTATATTGATGATTATAAAAGCCGCGGAGAGTATGTAAATTACTTGTGCGGAGCTCCCTTCGGTCCGAATAAAGATCGAAACGCAAAGGGTTTGGGAATTCCGATAGATTTATCTTTGGCATTTCATACAGATGCGGGCAGCTCACTAAGCGACACTACAATCGGCACTCTTGCTATTTATAGCTCAACAGATTTAGACTCGCAAAGAGTTTTTCCTAATGGAGTTTCAAGACTAGCTAATCGTGACCTTGCAGATATTATGCAAACTCAAATTGTTGACGATATTAAATCAAAATATGATCCGATTTGGAATCGAAGAATGTTAGAGGATGGGCGGTATAGTGAAGCTGTCCGCCCAAACGTACCTTCGGTTTTAATCGAGCTCCTTGCCCATCAGAATTTCCTTGATATGAAATTTGCTCAGGATCCAGAATTTAGATTTGACGCTGCCAGATCAATGTATAAGGGTATTTTGAAGTTCTTATCTGTTCAAAATGATTTTAGATATGTCGTAGAACCGTTGCCAGTTAATAGATTTTCTGCAGTATTTGACAAAGCCGGAAATGTCATACTCAGATGGCATCCGGTCAAAGACCCTCTTGAGCCGACTGCTAAAGCAAAGAAATTTATTGTATATACTAGAATAAATAATGGTGATTTTGATAACGGAATGTTAGTCGAGAAGCCTTTTGCTCTAATAAAGAATATTAGACCTAAAAATATTTACAGCTTTAAGGTTACTGCGATAAATAGCGGCGGTGAGAGTTTTCCTTCCGAGATATTATCGGTGTGCAAAATGCCGGGTACTAAGAAAACAGTTTTAATAGTTAGTGGTTTTTATCGTGTTTCAGCACCAGCATCAGTGAATAAAATAGGTTTCTTCGGGTTCATGGATCGCATTGATGGAGGTGTACCGGATAAATATGATCTTAGTTTCACAGGGAAGCAATATAATTTTGACCCTTCTTCAACGTATAAATCAAATGACGACCCCGGCTGGGGCGCTAGTTATGATAATTACTCAAATGATGTTGTTGCCGGCAATTCATTCGATTATCCATTCGTTCATGGACTTGCAATAAAAGCCAATGATTACTCATTTGTCTCAGCAAGTGAAGATGCGATATTAGATGGCACAATTAATTTAAACAGATATAAAATCGTTGATCTTATTCTAGGTGCGCAGAAGAAGACACATTGGGAAAAAGCAATAGAGGATTCTTTACATGGGATTAGATTTGCTGCTTTCCCTATAAAGCTTCAGCAAGTAATTAAAGATTACTGCAAAAGAGGGGGTAACATTTTTGTCAGCGGATCTTATATAGCTTCAGATTTATTTGAAGGCAGTTTAGTAAATAAGCAAGATATTTCCTTTGCTCACAATGTCTTAAAATTCACTTTAGATGCTGATCATGCGGCTAAAACCGGTAGAGCATATTCTGTTGACGAGCCTTTTTTATCAAAATATTTCTCTTTAAGGTTTAATCAGAAGATAAGTTCAGAGGTTTATGATGTCTGGGCACCAGACGCAATTAGAAATTTCGGAGGCAGCAAAGTAATCCTTCGTTATAATGAAAATCAATATCCAGCCGGGATCGCTTATAAGAAAAAGTATGACGTTGTTGCGATTGGTTTCCCTTTTGAAACACTAACGACAATTACAGCAAGGAATGAATTAATGAAAGCAATTTTAGATTTCTTTGAAAATTAGTTTGGAATTATTTATTACAAATAGGAGTTCTTATGAAAAAGTTATCTACAAAAATGTTTCCGTTCATAATAGTAGCGCTTTCTTCTTTTTTGCTTGGAGCTTTTATAATCTATGAAACCACGGATAAGCCGGTAACAAAAGAAGTTATTACTAGTGCGGAAAAGGTTTTCGGCATTTCTTTCTCGGAAGCTCAAAAGGATTCTATGCTTGATCTGCTTAATCAACGATTGGAAAGCTATCAGAGTATAAGGAAGATTGATCTTAATAACAGTATACCGCCAGCTATTTTGTTTAATCCTATCCCGGAAGGCGTAAAGTTTAACACAAAGCAATTGCCTTTCAGGTTGAGTAATTACTCCTCTGTTAAGATGCCGAAAGACATTAATGATCTTGCATATTATTCAGTAGGCGAACTAGGTTATTTAATAAAGACAAGAAAGATTTCTTCAGTTAAATTGACCGAATTCTTCCTCAACAGATTAAAAAAATACGGACCCGGTCTACATTGTGTTATTACATTTACAGATGATCTTGCAATGCAAGAAGCAAAGAAAGCCGACGAAGAAATCGCAGCCGGAAGGTATAAAGGTCCATTGATGGGAATACCTTTTGGAGTAAAAGATTTATTAGCTGTAAAGGGTTATAAAACGACATGGGGTGCCGCCCCGTATAAAGATCAAATAATTGATGTAAATGCCACGGTAGTTAAAAAGCTTGAAGAAGCAGGAGCGGTATTGATAGCAAAATTATCAATGGGCGAATTGGCAATGGATGATGTTTGGTTCGGCGGTTTAACAAGAAATCCTTGGGATACGACTCAAGGTTCAAGCGGCTCATCTGCGGGCTCTGCTGCGGCTGTTTCGGCGGGACTTGTTCCGTTTGCTATAGGAACAGAGACATGGGGATCTATAGTTTCACCTTCCACTAGATGCGGCGATACAGGGCTAAGACCTACATATGGTAGAGTAAGCCGCCACGGGGCAATGGCTCTTAGCTGGTCAATGGACAAAATAGGCCCCATTTGCCGCAATGTTGAGGATTGTGCAATTGTATTCAAATCTATTTATGGACCTGACGGAATAGATCAAACAGTTTATAACTATCCATTCAATTATACTCCCAAAATTAATTTAAAGGGAATGAGAATCGGATATCTAGTTGACGACTTCAATCATAAATATGTATTTAAATCTACAGACTCATTATCATTAGTGGAGATGAAAAAGCTAGGGGCGACACTAGTCCCTATTAAACTGCCGAATCTCCCTGTGAATGATATTGCTTTTATTCTTGATGCCGAAGCGGGCGCTGCGTTTGATGTTCTAACAAGAAGTGGAAAAGTCGATTTGCTTGCACGGCAGGGAAAAGATAACTGGCCAAATATTTTTCGGGCTTCCCGGTTCATTCCGGCGGTTGAATACATAAGTGCAAACCGCGTTCGTTATATGCTTATTCAAGATATGGAAAAGATGTTTGATGAAAACAAAATTGATCTTTATCTGGCGCCTTCCGATGAGGGAGACAATTCACTTGTAACAAATTTAACCGGCCATCCATTGGTGGTAGTTCCAAATGGATTTATAAACCATAATCATCCTACAAGTATAACTTTTGTGGGGAGATTATTTGACGAGGGTAAAATCCTTGAAGTAGCAAAAGCATATCAGGATGCAACGGGTTACCAATTAAAACATCCTCCGATGTTTAGATAGAAAATTGTTGTTGCATTTTATACGTAATTAAAAATATTTTATTCAACGTATTGAGTTCGCAAACTCAGTACGTTGAGTAAATAAAGAAATATCTATCAGCAGTAATATAGAATACAAGCCAAGTAATTATTATTTTTACTATACTTGTGAATATTGTAAATCTGCCCTTTTATTTAAATCCGTCTGAACTATAAACCAAACAGCGGGGCTAAACACAAGGTAAAGGACGAACAATAACCATTTATTAAAATGTTCGACGGAGAATTTTTCATACAACTCACTGAACTTATAAACTGAATAAAATCCGCCAAAAGGAATGAAGAATAACACCACCCACAATGCTGGAGAGGCTTGTGTATCCCCGGTTGCATCTTTCATCTCCATGGAAACTTGGTAAAACCAGTACAGAGCATAAATTCCTAAAGTTATGATTGTAAGCAGAACCTGAGCGAGCATGTTTCTTTTCTTAATGTACACTTGCATAGGAGTCTCCTTTCATTTGTATGTTTCTTTTAAGTTTGGCTAGATTGAAAATAATCAATTCATTACTAATATTAAAGAAAAATAATATTTTTTTAGTCACTGGTGTCCAAAATAATTTTAGAATTTATAATAACCTGCGAATTTATTCGGGTTTCTTATTTTATTTAGTACACCCCAGAACAATCCATCATATTTCATTCATAT
>JAJYSI010000080.1 GCA_021793635.1 Bacteroidota bacterium | reverse complement strand
ATTGAAAGTTGTCAGGTCAAATATTCCTTCTGTAACGCATGTTGACTTCACAGCAAGAATTCAAACAGTCCACGACGAAACAAATCATCGTTTCTATGACCTTCTAAAAGCACTGGATGAAAAATATGGTTGTGCTGTCGCAATAAATACTTCATTTAACGTAAGAGGCGAACCTATTGTTTGTACTCCCGAAGATGCATTCAAATGCTTTATGCGCACCGGTATGGATTATTTAATGATAGGAAACTTTTTGATAGATAAAAATTTGCAGATTCCTTTATTGGATGATTCCGGTTGGAAGGAAGAGTTTAAACTTGACTGAAAATTATCTTATGAGTTGCAATGTTATTTGAAGAAATAAAAAATATTAAAGAAGGCAAAAAGGATCTTGAGAAATTTGGCTACACCGTTGGAATTGCTTTTTTAATTATATCCTTTTTAACATTTGTTTTTGGAAAACATTCTTATATTTATTTCGGAATAATCGCAATATTCCTAATAGTTTCTTCTTTTTTGTCCCCATATGCTCTTAAGCCTTTGAATAAAATTTGGATGGGTTTATCTATCCTGCTTGGTTGGCTAATGACGCGTGTAATTTTAATAATTTTGTTTTATCTTGCAATTACGCCGATAAGTTTACTCGCTAAACTATTTAAAAAAGATTTTCTTGATCTTAAATTTGATCTTTCAAAGAGAAGTTATTGGAAAAATAAGGAACAAAAAAAAATTGATCCTACCGATTACGAAAGACAATTTTAAGTAATAGTACAATAAAAAAATGAGAAGGTTTAATGGGAAAATTTTCAATCATATCTGAGCTATGGCAATTTTTAAAGGTTAGAAAAAAATGGTGGTTAGCTCCCATTTTTGTTCTATTACTTTTGCTTGGAGCTTTAATTGTTATAACCCAGGGCTCTGCTCTAGCGCCATTTATTTACTCAATTTTTTAGAGGCAAGATTCTAATATCATTTTAATTGAAAATTTATCTTCATCATGAAAAAGATTTTAATAGAAGTTAAAAAGAAAAAGGAAAGAATTCCGGTGCCTAAAAAACCGCCCAAAGTGGAAGAGGATACCAAAAAATATAATCGCAAAAAAGAAATTGATAAAATTAGAAAAAACCGAAATAGGGTTTAATAATTTAGATGGTAAAAGCATCAGTTATTCTTTCGTTCTATAATAAAATTGATTACTTGAAATTAGTTTTAGCCGGATTTGAAAGGCAGACTTTCAGTGACTTTGAAGTAATTATTGCTGACGACGGCTCTTCCGGGGAAGTAATTTCCGGAATCGAAAATTTATCGACCAAACTTCCATTTCCAATAATTCATCTTTGGCAGGAAGATAAAGGTTTTAGAAAAAATAAAATATTGAATAGTGCAATTAATATTTCCAATTCTGATTTTTTAATTTTTGTAGATGCCGATTGTGTGCCGCATTCAGAATTTGTGAAGGAACATTTTGACAGTCGCGGCAAAAAGAGATGTAATACAGGCAGGAGGGTAAATTTGTCGGCTCGTTTAACTGGCATGCTCTCCGAAGATAAAGTCAAGTCAGGTTTCTTAGAAAAAAATAATTTACTTTTAATTAAAGATGGCTTGTTCGGACATTCATTCGATGTAGAAAAAGGTTTTTATTTCCACAACAAGGTTCTGCGAAAATATTTCAATAAAAAAAAGAGGGGCATTCTCGGTTGTAATTTCTCTATAACTAAACAAGATTTTCTAGACATTAACGGATTTGATGAAAGATACGAAGCTCCTTCTATCGGTGAGGATTCCGATGTTCAATTTAGGCTTGAATTAAATGGCGTCAAAATTAATTCACTAAACAATATTGCGGTGCAATATCATCTTAATCATAAAATCCAAGATCGACCTCAAATAAATCTTGATCTCTTTGAGGAAGTAAAAAAATCAAAACTAAGCTTTACTCCCTTTGGGATAGTACGATTGTAACTTTAAGCGCTTAAAATTCATTTATTTTACCTAATCAAATATTATTTTTGCAAATAATCTCCCCAAGCCTTGTTTTTTTTCACCTCATGCCTTATATTTAAAGTCAGAAAGCCAACAAATCCTTAAAAATTTAGGTGACAAATGTTAGACGATTTAGACATTAAAATATTAAATATTCTTCAAAAGAACGGCAGAACAAAAAGAAACGAAATTGCCGAAGCCGTCGGTCTTTCTATTCCTTCTGTGAGCGAAAGACTTCATAAACTTGAAGAAAGAGGTGTAATTGAGGGATATTATACAAAGATAAACAAAAAGGCATTCGGGTATGACATAATGGCTTATATTCTAGTAACCATGGAGTCGTCCAAACATTATAAATCATTTATCCCCCGGATAGAAAAAACTCCGCAGATTATCGAATGCCACTCTGTCCTTGGCGAAGGTTCCCATTTATTGAAAGCAATAGTAAAAAAAACTGAATCTTTGGAAAACCTTCTTAGCGAAATACAATCTTGGCCCGGAGTAATTTCTACAAAAACAACTTTTGTACTTTCTACAATAAAAGAAACAACAGTAATAGACATTTAATTAATTATAAAAAAATAAAATAAAGGAACTAATATGGCAAAAACAAGTTCTCCATTGGATGGTGTTTTTAGTTTTATCAAAACTAAGGGTGTTAAATTTGTAGACCTTAAATTTATGGACTTTCCCGGTCAATGGCAGCATTTTACGGTACCGGTATCGCAGCTAAAAGAAAGTTCATTTGTGGATGGATTCGGCTTTGATGGGTCTTCAATACGCGGTTGGAAAGCAATAAACGAAAGTGATATGTTAATTATTCCGGATTCCAAAACAATGAATATGGATCCATTCGTAGAATCTCCGACTGTCAGTTTTATTTGCGATGTTTATGAACCGGCAACGAAGGAAAAATATTCCAGATGCCCCAGGAATATAGCTCATAAAGCAGAAGCATATTTAATTTCAACAGGAATTGCGGATACAGCTTTTTTTGGTCCTGAAGCTGAATTCTTCATTTTTGACGATGTAAGATTTGATTCACAGCCTAACAGCAGTTTCTACTTTGTAGATTCTATTGAAGGAAAGTGGAATAGCGGAAGAGAAGAGTCTCCAAACTTAGGCTATAAACCAAGATACAAAGAAGGATATTTCCCCGTACCGCCTACCGATTCTTTGGTCGACCTTCGAAATGAAATGGTGCTTAATTTGATAGATGCCGGTATTGATGTTGAGGCGCAGCATCACGAAGTGGCAAGCGGAGGTCAATGCGAAATTGACTTACGATTTGAACCGCTTGTAAAAGCAGCAGACCAGCTAATGTTATTTAAATATATTGTTAAGAATACTGCTAAAAAAAATAAAAAAACCGTTACTTATATGCCTAAACCTATATTCGGAGATAATGGAAGCGGTATGCACGTTCACTCAAGTTTGTGGAAAAAAGGAAAACCACTTTTTGCAGGTTCCGGATATGCCGGTTTAAGTGAAATGGCTTTATATTTTATCGGCGGACTATTGAAACACGCTCCATCACTTCTTGCATTTACAAATCCGACGACAAATTCTTATAAAAGACTTGTTCCCGGATTTGAAGCGCCGGTAAATTTAGCTTATTCTCAGCGCAATAGAAGTGCCTCCTGCAGAATCCCGATGTACTCGAACAGTCCAAAAGCTAAAAGAGTCGAATTTAGATGCCCTGATCCTGCAGCAAATCCTTATTTAGCATTTCCTGCAATTTTATTAGCAGGATTAGATGGTATCATTAATAGAATCGATCCGGGAGAACCGCTTGACAAAGATATTTATGATATGTCTCCCGAAGAATTGAAGGATGTTCCGTCAACTCCTGGAAGCTTAGGCGAAGCGTTAAAGGCCTTAGCGGATGATCATGAATATTTGTTGAAGGGCGATGTCTTTACTTCTGACGTAATTGAAACATGGATTCAATATAAAACCGATAAGGAAATTAAACCGATGGCTTTACAGCCACATCCTTATGAGTTCTCTTTGTACTATGATGTTTAGTTAGTTGATCCGATAAAAATGAAGGGCGAATTTCATTCGCCCTTTTCTATTGAAGCAAAAGGTGAGACATCCGAAGAAATCAGAGAGCGGATCATGCACGCAAGACACATTCAATCCCGGCGATTTAAGGATGTGAAACATATTTTTAATAACGGTGATATGGGTACACGGGAAGTACGTCAGTATTGCGTGCTTGATGCTGCAAGTTCCGAACTCCTCAAAATGGCGATGACAAAACTGGGACTTTCTGCTCGTGCATATGATAGAATTTTGAAAGTCAGCCGCACGATTGCCGATCTCGAAGGCTCCGAGCATATTCTGCCGCAGCACGTGAGCGAAGCAATTCAGTATCGGAGTCTGGATAGAGAGCTATGGAAACATTGATTGCTGAGTTTCTACGGAGTAGTTATGAGATTAATCTTATTCGCCATTTCACGATATGAAAAAAATAAGTACCCATAAAAACGAAGTCGTTATATACCAGGCAAAGTCCGGCGCCATTGAGATTAAGAAAGACGTGCAGGCGAATACGGTATGGGCAACCCAGGCGCAGATTGCTGACATCTTTGGCGCGGAACGCTCGGTTATCACAAAACACATTCGAAATATTTTAGCGGACAAGGAATTGAATGCCGATGCAGTATGTGCAAAATTTGCACATACTGGAACTGACGGCAAGATCTATCAAGTACAAAAGGGAGTTATTGCCGGAATCGTGGGTAATGTAATACAATCGTTTGATGATAACGATCTCTATCCGACCCTAGAAGAAAAAGCAGCTCATCTTTTGTACTTTATGGTTAAAAATCATCCGTTCACAGACGGCAACAAAAGAAGTGGAGCCTATGCGTTCATTTGGTTTTTACAGAAAGCAGGTATATTGGACCGGTCAAGTCTCACTCCTTCGGCCCTCACAGCGCTTACGTTATTGTTATGTGCCATTTTACCGAGACACGCCACGACAGAGAGAATTGGCAGGAATAAAAATAAATTTGCATATTATATGTTCGCTTATTATATTTGCACCGACAATTTCGTCAAGCAAATAATTTAAATATGTGGACAACAGAAGCAAGTCGCAAAACGACAGCAACAAAAGAACAAATTTGGAAACTTTGGTCAGACGTTCCTAATTGGAATGTTTGGGATCAAGAAGTTGAAACCTCGGAACTTTTTGGAGAGTTTAAGACAGGAACAAAAGGAGTTTTGAAACCAGCAGGTGGACCAAAAACAAAATTTGAAATGACTGAATGCACAAAATTCAAATCATTTACAGATAGGAGTTTTCTTCCATTATGCAAAATGGATTTTATTCATTCAATGACTGAAACCAAAGACGGAATTGAAATAACTCATAAAGTAATAATGACAGACTTTATGACCTTTCTGTTTTCAAAAGTTATTGGTAGCAAAATCAAAGTTGGGCTTCCTATCGCAGTTGAGAAACTTATTCAACTTGCAGAAAAAAACTAAAACAATTATGGCAAAGACGGATTTTAGTTTTGACAAAACCGAAGAAAGTACAGGCTTCTTATTATGGCAAGTAACAAACCTGTGGCAACGAGAAATTAAGAAGGCATTAGAAAAATATGAATTGACACATTCACAATTTGTTTTACTTGCCAGTATCCATTGGCTGACATTGGACAAACAGAACGTAACACAAATTTTGTTATCTAATCATACCAAAATTGACCCAATGACAACTTCAACTGTTTTGAGAACTTTACAAACAAAAGGACTAATCAAACGACAAGAACACGAAACCGATACAAGAGCCAAAACCGTTGGACTAACCGAACTTGGACTAAAAAATATTAAACAAGCAATCAAGACAGTTGAACAATTTGACAAACAATTTTTCGGCTCACTTGACAAACAAACAGAAGATTTTAATAACAAATTGACGACACTACTTGAAAATAAAAACGGCACATAACAAGGTATTAGCAAAAGCAGGGCTGATGTGCCATATTGAACATTTGGAATCCTATTGAACATTTGTACTTCTATTCCCTGCCTTCGCCAATACCCTATCCGATAGCCGAAAGTGAGCCCCAAAATAAGGAACGAATGATTCGTCTGATATTGGTTTTCTGATTCCGAATGTTGATTTGGGAATACATCCGGCATTGACGGGTTTACTGTTAGGCACTGTGCTAAGTTTACCTTCGGCGATTATAACGAGGGCTTATGCACCAATAATCGGAACAGGAATTATTGGAAGTGTGATAATCGGGTTTGTAGTTAATGCGGTTTTGTAAAAAGACTTTGCTACCGAGGCGTTGGGCGTTTCTATAGTGAAGTTATTAAAATAAAAAGGTCGATAACAAATTTACAAGGAGGTGAAACATTTATGATTACAAAAACTATTTCTATAACTACCAAAGAAATACACGCAGAGCACATCTGGAAGCTGATGACAGACGTGAATAACTGGAAAAACTGGGATCCATCAGTTGAAGACGCAAGGTTGCACGGCGAATTCACGGCAGGGAATTTTTTTACCTTAAAGCCCAAAGGCGGTCCCACCGTGAATGTCCATTTGCTTGAGGTACATCCCACATCTTATTTCAAAGATGTTACAAATTTCCCCCTCGCAAAAATGTATGACGAGCATTGGTATGAGGATACACCCGAAGGGCTAAAAATAACATCGACCCTGACGATGCGTGGACCGCTTTCCTTCCTGTGGTATCAGATTGTTATGAAAGATATTGTGAAGCATCTATCAGATGATATACGATTACAAATTAACGAAGCAAAGAAAGTATGAATGATGTGCAACAGATAAAATACTGGCTGGTTGTTGTCTCAAGAGATCATCTGGAACTTGGGAAGAAGCTTGGTATTGTTCAGGCTAATCATGGCAAGGCTGCGCCGATGAGGCGGATGAAGCCTGGTGATCTGATAGTTTTCTATTCACCAAAAATTCATTTCCAAGGGAAAGAGCCGTTGAAAAAACTTACGGCCATTGCCAGAGTAAAAAAAAGCGATGCGTATCAGGCAGACATGGGTGGTGGTTTTACACCTTTTCGTAGAGATGTCGAATTCCTTGCCTGTGAAGAAACAGATATTCAGCCGCTAATAGATGCATTAACATTCATTCGCAACAAGAAAAGCTGGGGATTTGTTTTTCGATTCGGATTTTTCGAGATACCAAAAGGTGATTTTGAAATAATCACAAAAGCGATGCGTTTAAGAAAAGGTAGATAAACCGTGAATATGAGCAAAACAATTTTTTATCTCGCAATTTGGATACTATCAATGTAGCTCTATACTTACTTTGTACACGCAGATGCGTTTGATGATTATTTGCTGTCGTCCCGTAACGGGAAAGCACCAACATGAAATTCAGTCGGTGCTTTTATGTGATGCGCAGAAGATTTACAATAGCATAGGAACTTTCGAGACAAAAAATTGTTTCACTGTATCCCACGAAAGAGAGGTGAGCATATCCGGCATGGGATCTAACACCGCATCGGCAAAGTATGTAAGGGATTTCAGTATATGGACATTGTTATAGGGAGTGAGTGAATATTTCTGCTGAAACAATCCGAATAACTCCTTCAACGAGTACTTCCGGGCAACTTCGTACAAGTCAACAAAATCCCGTTTTGTCCCCCTGCTGCTGATTGCACTGATCTTCATGCACGCAATATCTCTTTCATCAGCAACATCAATAGAGATACCTTCTTCCGGTTGATATTGTTTCATAGGATAAAGTAACGGATAGGAATAGCCAAGGAAACTTACTTTTAAATCCTTTAAAGTAATATGAACCGTGTGTTCGCTCTTTGCAACGATAGTGAGATCGCTCAATCCTCGCATCCTTTGAATGAATGAGTCCTCATCAAACAGCTGAGTACTGAAAAAATCGAAGTCACGTGAGAGACGATGACCATACAGAAGTGCCAAACCTGTACCACCAGCGAGATAAAATTCAGAAAGCGGAAGTGCGCGAATGAGCCCACGTAAGACTTCGTGAGAAGCCGAAGGAAGAATTTCTTGATGCCACATTGAGGTATTCATTTCGATTTCCTCATTCATGTTTTAATGCGGCAACTTCATGAAAGGGAACGCCGAATATGATTGCCCAAAAGTTAGCGGATTTAGGAGAGAGCCTTGTTTCTGCTTTAAGGACTTCCTCAATCTGGGATTCGGAAAAATTTTCTTTCATCCAACTGATTGCTTCTTTATCTCCAAGTTCAAGTATACGCCCGATAGTGTAACGCGGATATTCGAGTGGATCGAATGATGCAATATTCACATCCCAAAAGAGTGTATGTAATTGCTGTGGTATTTGTGTCATAGTAAACCTCTTGTTAATATAACCAATTATATTATAGAGGAAAAATCATACAAGGTCAACATCTACTTTGTTATAAGAAATTACTTCTCAATGTTTCCACAGCTCTCTATCTATACTTAGTGTTGCCGCAGTAAATCCTAAACGTTACTTCCTTAGTAATTGCAAACATAAACCGTTCAATAAATGCGGCGCTCATCGCCTCAGCCCTTTTGCGATTGTTCTCGTATTTAAGAGGAATCATTATCAGAACATCAATAATCCCAAACCCCAAACCGCAAATTATACCTAAAATTATTTTGTTCATGGTTTTATTTTACTCTTTGGCTGCAAATTCTCTTAATAATTTTTTACTCCTGCTTCTTAAAGACGGATTCCCGTTCGTAACAAATTTTTGAAGCAGAGGCATAATTTGATTTTTTATTTTCTTGTCTTGCTTAGTAAAGTCAGCGATGGTTTGCAGAGACATCACCCGCACGATGTTGCTTTTTTCATTTTCGATCCATGAAAGCAAAATTTTTATAACTCGGTTTCTTTCTTTCGAAGTGAGGGAAAGATAAGAAAACATCTGTGCCGCATGCCACCGGACTTCTTGTTGGGAAATCCCTGAAATCTCATTGATAAGTTGCCGTTTGAATGGCTGCAAATATTCGGGATGTTGTTTGCTGACTTTTTCTGCAACATCCGCCGCTCTCATTCTTATCAATGGATCGATGTCTGTTATTCCTTGAAATATTTCTTCAAAAAATTCCGGATTTCTCGACTTGGTATATAAAATTCCTGTCTACTCTATTGATAATTCAATCGATCTAAGTGAAAAAGATATGGGGATTTATTTAAGCGAGAAAATTTATAATGCATTACACTATTATTCACAAAACTCGTAAGAAAGGCTATTTTATTCAGAAATTGAAAATATTAAAGAAATAAGCCTTAAATCGAATTAGAAATGATTGACATCCGTGTATAGATAATCTTGAATATTAAGCTGTTTTATGTGTGATTATATAAAGTTATCACACTTTATATGGATAACATTAGAATCCAAAACCAAAGACTTAGAAATTCATTTTTAAAAACTATTTACTCGGCTTAAGCTTGTTCTACTCCCAATCTCTAATGATTGTCGGTTTAACATCCCAAAGTTTAGCTAACTTCTTTTGACTTAATCCGTGGTGTCTTTGATAAGATTTGATTTTGTGTCCCATCGTTTTCTTGGTAACTCAAATGGTACATATTCCAGAAATTCGCTAGTTTTTGGGAATAAATAGACTTTAAGTTTTGAGGGAGTGTTTCTCAGTTGTGAATACTGGTTCCTTCGATGCTCCAAATACGATAGTGATTAAAGTATTTGGATATGGCTTTTCATTCGGTTTTGACGCTATTAATGTAATTTGACAGAGTAGCAACCCAACTATGAAAACTCATTACAACAGTAGCTTAATGTTTTGGATATTTATTTATAAAAGTTGTGTAATTTTAGAAAGTAAGTTCCACTCTTATATACCGAATAGATTAAAATAGAACCTAGATAG
>JAJYSI010000079.1 GCA_021793635.1 Bacteroidota bacterium | reverse complement strand
CGGCAATATCGCGTCTAAGTTTAGTAGTATTTACAGGATCAAATTTTACATAGCGCTTTAAGCCAAGCATCAACATTTTTAATTCATCGCCTTCCGTAAAGGAAGCAATAGCGTGCTTTCCGTATAGATTTATTCGTTCGAGAGAATCGCTTACATATACTTGAGTCATTTCTAGGTAAGGCAGAATCTCTTCTGCGTTTTTTCTCGAAGAAAGCTTTTGTGTTCTTAGAATTGCCGACTCCGAAGTAAATACTTCGATAAGCATATCGGTTACGTTCATTATAATTTCCTGCTCATCGCCGAGCTTCATCATAAACTTTTGAACTGCAGAGCCTGCAATCATCAAGATTGCTTTCTTAGCATTTCTGATTGCTTCAAGCTCTAACGCTAAAAGTCCGGTAGGTTTATCGCCGAAAGAAGGAACAGACATTAATTCTTTTTGAATAGCCATTGCAGGTCCCATCAAATCCAGACGTCCTTTCATAGAGCGTTTAACAAGCATATCTACGGTTAATAACCGGTTGATTTCATTTGTACCTTCAAAAATTCTATTGATTCTTGAATCCCGGTAAGCCCTGGCAGCGGGATATTCTTCGGAATAACCATAACCGCCGAATATTTGAACTGCCTCATCAACAACATAATCAAGCATTTCCGAACCGAATACTTTCAGCATTGCTGATTCAATTCCATATTCTTCAGCGGCAGATATTACAGCCTGGCTGTAGTTTGAACCCTTGGCTAATAATTCGCTCACTTTATCTTTTATCAGACCGCTTGTTCTTAGCGTTGCAGATTCGGATACAAATACTCTGATCGCCTGCTCGGCAAGCTTATATTTAATAGCTCCGAAACTGGCAATTGTTTTTCCGAATTGTTTTCTTTCATTTGCATAATTAACTGCAATAGAAATAAATTTCTTCGCACCGCCGGTGGTCATCGCACATAATTTAAATCTTCCGACATTCAGAACATTAAACGCGATGTAATGCCCCTTGCCTATTTCACCCAAAATATTTTCCTTTGGGACTTTCACGTTATCAAGAAAAAGTGCACGAGTTGAAGAACCTTTAATTCCCATTTTATCTTCTTCTTTACCGCGAGTGAAGCCTTCGGATTTAGTATCTATGATAAAACAAGTAAATTTATCGCCGTCAACTTGGCCAAACGTAATAAGAATATCAGCAAAACCGCCGTTTGTAATCCACATCTTCTGACCGTTTAGAATATAATATTTGCCGTCATCTGAAAGTTTAGCCGTGGTTTTAGCTGAAAGAGCATCGGAACCAGAAGTTGGTTCAGTTAAGCAATAAGCAGCTTTCATTTCACCTGATGCAAGTTTTGGAAGATATTTTTGCTTTTGCTCTTCAGTGCCATAATAGAGGATAGGCAAAGTTCCGATACCGGTATGCGCCGCAAAGGAGACTCCGAATGAGTGGCTTGCGCCGATTTCCATGGAGAGAAAAGTATTTGTATTAAAATCTTCTCCGAGACCACCATACTCTGCCGGAACAGCTGCTCCGAGTAATCCAAGCTCGCCGGCTTTTTCCATTAAGCTGACAGTCAACCCCGGTTCTTGATGATCAATTGCATCAAGCTTAGGCAAAATTTCCTTTTCTACAAATTCGCGTGCTGCATCTGCCATCAACTTTTGTTCTTCTGAAATATCTTCCGGGATAAAGACCGATTGCGGATTGGAATCTTTTGTTAAGAATTCTCCTCCCTTTAACGCTACGATTTTTTTTGTTTCTGCTTCCATAAAATTGTCCTTATATATTTAATTAAGAATCTTAATTGACTAATTAAGTAGTTCATAAATTGCAGCTACGCCTTGTCCGCCACCAACACAAGCTGTAACTAATCCGTATTTCTTTTTTCTTCTTCTTAGTTCATTCAATATTTGAACTGTAAGCTTAGCCCCGGAACAGCCTAAAGGATGTCCTAATGCAATCGCGCCGCCGTTAACGTTAAGAATTTCCTTATTGATTCCTAACTCCCTAACAACTGCCAGCGACTGTGAAGCAAATGCTTCGTTTAATTCAATTAAATCTAAATCCTCTAATTTCATTCCTGCCATTTTTAAGGCTTTGGGAACGGCTGCAACGGGACCAATTCCCATTATGCGAGGGTCGACGCCCGCAAGCGCATAAGACACCATCCGTGCAATTGGTTTGAGATTTAATTCCTTCATCATATCTTCCGACATTACAATTACGAAAGCCGCTCCATCAGATGTTTGGGAAGAATTACCGGCAGTAACAGTTCCGTTTGCAGCGAAGACCGGTTTCAACTTTGCAAGCGCCTGAAGAGTTGTATCCTGTCTTGGTCCTTCATCGGTGTCGACAATAAATTTTCTTGATTTCTTTTTTCCTCCTTCAAGATAAACTTCTTCAACTTCTATAGGGACAATTTCATCTTTGAAATATCCTTTTTGAATCGCGTTAATCGCTTTCATGTGAGATTGATAAGAAAATTCATCTTGATCTTCACGGGAAATTTTATAATCCTTTGCGACTTCCTCGGCAGTCAGTCCCATACTTAAATAATATTCCGGATGCTCAGCAGCAATTTTATAATTCGGTGAAAGCTTCCATCCGGTAGTGGGAACCATGGACATAGATTCCGTACCGCCGGCAATTATACAATTCGCCATACCCGAACGGATGCGTGCAATTGCTGTTGCGATTGTATCAACTCCCGAAGCGCAATATCTATTTACCGTTGCGCCCGGAACTTCAATCGGCAAACATTGGAGGGCAATCATTCTTCCAATCTGCAATCCTTGCTCCGCTTCCGGAACGGCGTTGCCGACAATCAAGTCATCAACTCTATGCGGATCCAATTGCGGAACCGATATTAACAAATGCTTAATAACTTCCACGGCAAGATCGTCAGACCTAAAAAATCGAAAGCCTCCTTTTTTAGCCTTCCCAACCGCCGTTCTAAATCCTGATACTATATATGCTTCTTTCATAACTTTTCTTCTTTTTAATTGATAAAATATTTTTATTTATTTCTAAACAGAGCCGCTAATTACGGAGCGGTTTTCCTGTAGTTAAAATGCTTTGAATTCTTTCAAGAGTTTTCTTTTCGCCGATTAAACTTAAAAACGCTTCGCGTTCAAGATCAAGCAAATATTGTTCGCTCACGAGAGTTCCTTGCGAGAGGTCACCCCCGCACATTACATAAGCAAGCTTTTCGGCTATTTTCCTGTCGTGATCGGAAATGTAGTTTCCCATCCTGAACGAATAGGCGCCGAGTAAAAGAGTTGCCAGTGCAGATCGACCGAGAACTTTAATATTATTTCTCGGTAGAGGTTGTGAATAACCTTCGGCAGCAATAGCCAGCGCTGCTTGTTTAGCATCATAAATAAGTTTATTTGGATTCACGGTTATTAGATCGCGTCCTTTCTTAAATATGTCCATATCGAATGCTTCATAGGCTGATGTAGAGACTTTTGCCATTGCAATATTTAGAAAACGCTGCTGAAGTTCTTGAAGTTCTATATTACCCTCGGCAAAATTATCTGATGCGCGCAAAGCCATTTCCTTTGAACCTCCGCCTGCAGGAATAATTCCAACTCCAACTTCAACCAAACCGATATAAGTTTCCGCAGAGGCTTGAACTTTATCTGCATGAAGACATACTTCGCAGCCACCGCCAAGCGCAAGTGCATGAGGCGCTGCTACAATGGGAATGCTTGAATATCGAATCCGCATAGTTGCATTTTGAAAAGTCCTAACGGCAAGATCAACCTCGTCATACTCCTGTTCCGCAGCGAGCATGAACATCATTGCCAAATTTGCTCCGGCAGAAAAATTCTGTCCGTCATTACCGATAACCAATCCGGCATAATCCTTCTCTGCAATTTCAATCGATTTGTTTATCGCTTCAAGAATTTCTGTGCCGATAGAATTCATCTTAGTTTGAAATTCCAGGTTAACGATTCCGTCGCCAATATCGTGCAAAGTAGCGCCTGAGTTTTGCCAAACGGGTTTATTCGAGCGGTAATTTTCCATAACAATAAAATTACCTCTGCCGGGGATTTCTTTATACGAAAATGAATTCTGATCGAAGAATTTCCTTTTACCGTTTTCTATATGATAAAAAGATTTAAATCCTTTAGCAATCATTTCCTTTACCCAAGGTGCAGGAGGAAGATTTGCTTCTTCCATGAGCTTAACCATTTTTTCTACGTTAAGGACATCCCATGTTTCAAAAGGACCAAGCTCCCATCCGAAACCAGCTCGCATTGCATCGTCAATCTTATAAAGTTCATCTGTTATTTCCGGAATTCTATTTGATGAATACTGGAAAATGTTGAAAGAAAGCATTCGAAGAAAATCAGCGGCTTTATCTTTTGAAGCATGAAGAGCTTTAATTCTATCGCGTAAACTTTCTATTGGTTTAGCAGCGGCAACAGAAGCAAATTTTGGCTTTTCACTTTGTTTGTACTCAAAAGTGTTTAAGTCCAGTTCAAGAATTTCCTTTTCACCTCCGGAACCTTTAACTTTTTTGTAGAATCCTTGATTTGTCTTATCACCGAGCCAGTTTTTCTCTACCATTTTATTGACATAATCAGGAATTGTAAATAATTCCCGAGTCTCATCGGTTGGACAATCTTTGTAAACATTGTTAGCAACTTTTACTAAAGTATCGATACCTACAACATCACTGGTGCGGAAAGTTGCCGACTTTGGTTTACCGGTTAAAGGTCCTGTCAAAGTATCGACTTCTTTAATCGTTAAGTTCATTTCCTTCATAAGCTTAAACACAGCCATAATGCTGAAGACCCCAATTCTATTGGCAATAAACGCTGGCGTGTCTTTGCAAAGCACTGTGGTTTTTCCTAAGTAAAGACTACCGTAGTGCATCAAGAAATCGACAACTTCTTGATTTGTCTGAGGAGTTGGAATAATTTCAAGAAGTTGCAAATATCTCGGCGGGTTAAAGAAATGAGCGCCGCAGAAATGTTTCTGAAAATCTTCGCTTCTTCCTTCGAGCATTGAATGAACGGGAATTCCAGAGGTGTTTGTAGTTATCAATGTGCCAGGTTTTCTATACTTTTCAACTTTGTCGAAAGTAGATTTTTTAATTTCAAGATTCTCAACAACGGCTTCAATAATCCAATCTACATTTTGAAGAACTTTCATATCATCTTCAAAATTGCCGGTAGTAATTCTTGAAGAAAAAGATTGTTGATAAATTGGAGAAGGCTTTGCGGCAAGTACATTTTTCAGATTGTCGTTAACAATTCTATTTCTTACTTTTTTATCTTGAAGTGAAAGTCCTTCCTTTTTTTCAGATTCGGTTAATTCTTTGGGAGTTATATCCAACAGGAAAACATTACAGCCAATGTTGGCGAAATGAGCTGCGATACGGGAGCCCATGACTCCCGACCCCAAAACGGCGATTTGTTTGATGGTTCTTTTCATAATTATTACATTATTGTTTAATGATTAAATAATATTAGTTAATGCTATTCTGAATAAATTTTCTCAATTACTTCTTTATATTTTTCTAAAATAATTTTTCTTTTTAATTTTAGAGTAGGGGTGAGTTCTCCGGTTTCAACAGTCCAATCCTCCGATGTTAATTCAAATTTTTTAATTTGTTCGATATGGGAGAAACGCTTGTTATATTTTTGAATGTCCTTCCAGATTCTCTCTTTAACTGTTTCACAGCTCTTAATTTCATCATAAGTTTTAACCTGCATTCCTTTCTTCCTGCACCAGTTGAATACAAATGCAATGTCCGGCACAATTAAGGCAGCAGTAAACTTTCTGTTATCGCCAATTACAATTATGTTTTTAATAAACCATGATTCTTTCATTTTATTCTCAATTGGCAGAGGCGCAACAAATTTTCCCCCTGAGGTTTTGAATATTTCTTTTGCACGGTCTGTAATTTTTAAGAATCTTCCTTCTACCATCTCTCCGATGTCGCCGGTATGGAACCAACCGTCTTCATCAAAGGCTTGTTTTGTTAAATCAGGTTTGTTGTAATAGCCTTTGGAAACATTACGGCCCCTTGCAAAAATTTCTCCATCCTCGGCAATTTTTATTTCTACTCCCGGAATAGGAAGGCCGACACTTCCGAGGTAATATTCTCCCTCCTCAAATCGATTGCAGGTAAGAACCGGGGAAGTTTCTGTCAGTCCATAGCCTTCCCTTACAGGAATGCCTGCTGCGGTAAAAATTCTTGCGAGTCTTGGTTGAAGTGAGGCAGCGCCGCTGATTATTCCATTAACTTCACCTCCTATGGCTGCTTTCCATTTGCTAAATACAATTTTACGAGCTGCTTTTAGCCGGATATTATAAAAGAAATTATTCTTACCCATGGGGTCATAGTGGTTCGCTAGATTTACCGCCCAGCCGAAGATTGATTTCTTTAATCCTTTAAGATCTCTTCCCTTTGACATGATAGCTTCAAATATTTTTTCGAGCAAACGGGGAACAGTGGTAAAATAATTTGGTTTAACTTCCAATAAATTCTCTGCGATCTTATCCATGCTTTCGGCAAAATAAATAGCGCCTCCGACGGATAAATAGAAATAAATAGCGGTGCGTTCAAAGATGTGGCAAATAGGGAGAAAGCTAATCATCCGGTGGGACTTGTCTATAGGAATTATGGTATGCAGCGAAAGAATATTGCTCAAAATATTTAAGTGAGTAAGCATAACTCCCTTGGGAATTCCGGTAGTGCCGGAAGTATAAATTATTGTTGCTAAATCATCTTCTTTGAGTGACTGTTCTATCGCTTTTAATTTATCGTTCATAGCGTAATCGGAATGCGCTAATATTTCACTCCAATGTTTTGCGCCCTGAACTTCATCGAAAGTATAAATTTCCTGAACAGATTTAGTTTTTGGAATGACTTTCTTTACTTTATTATACAGCTCCTTGTCCCCCACAAACACTAGTTTTACTTGTGCATCGTTAAAGATATAAGTGTAATCATTCTCGCTCATATTTGGGTATATCGGAACATCTACACCGCCCATCTGCAGAATTCCAAGATCAACAAATGTCCATTCTGTTCTGTTTGGTGAAATAATTGAAAACTTATCGCCTTGCTGGAAACCCATATCAAGTAAGCCGAGGCTAAATTTGTCTACAATTTCTTTTACTTGAAGCGTACTGTATTTCTGCCATGCACCATTTTTTTTGTCGCAGAGCGCATCCAATCGCGGAAAGTTTTCAATTTGATATGGAAGAATATCGATGAGCCTATTTTTAACTATCACATATTCACCTAAAATAATTTTGTTTATAGTGGGATAAATAATTCCCGATTGCTTGTGGCTAATATATTAACCGTAATTAAAAAAAACAAGCGAAATTTCGCTAATGACGATTATTTGCTAAAATTTATATATTCTTTTTGGTATATTGCGCCAGGAAAAAACTAAAAATAGAATGATGATGACTAAAGGAAATTATATAAAATTGATTTTCGGGTTGAAACTGAAACAAATGCGGCAGGATAAGAATATGCTGCTTTCCGAATTAGCTTCCAGAAGCAGCTTGTCTGTTTCTTATTTAAATGAGATAGAAAGTGGGAAGAAATATCCGAAGGCTGATAAGATAGCTTTACTTGCTGATGCGCTGGGTGTTTCTTACGATAAAATGGTTTCATTAAAGTTAATGAGAAATCTTATACCTATAGAAGATTTTTTGGAGTCCAACATTCTCGAACAACTTCCGTTGGACCATTACGGTATTGATATAAATAAATTGATTCTTTTGATGGCAAGCTCTTCACCTCAGTTAAGCGCCTTAATAGCTGCTTTTATTGAGATGGCGAAAACTTCGGAACAAAGTCAAAATAATTTTAGCCGTACAGCGTTAAGAACTTTCAAAGAATTTAATGATAACTATTTCGACGAGATTGAAGTCGCGGTAAAAAAATTCATGAAAGAGAATAAAATCACGGAATCACCGCGTGTTGAGTTTAGCAAGTTAAAAACCATACTCGAGTTGAAGTATAAATATGAGATTGATGAAACTTCTCTTAATCATTATCCTGAACTTGAAGAATTAAGAGCCGTTGTTTTACAGAAAAAGAATAGACTATTGTTGAACAAGAGATTGTCGGAAACACAGAGGGCTTTTGTTGCGGGTAAAGAGTTGGCTTATGTTTATCTTGGGATTAAAGACAGAAGCTTCATTTACTCAAGCATGAGACTTAATACTTTTGACCATTTACTTAATTATTTCAAAGCGTCTTATTTTTCAACCTCACTGATGATAAACAGTAATTTGTTAGTCTCAGATTTGGAAGCTTTTTTTCAGAGAAATAAGTGGGACGAGAATAAATTTCTTGCATTGATTAACAAGTACAACGCAACGACTGAGATGTTTTTTCAGAGGATTACCAATCTTTCTACAAAACATTTTGGATTAAATAAATTGTTTTTTCTGCGATTTAATTATGATACTTCTTCTAAAGAATACAAACTTTCAAACGAGCTAAGGCTAAACACACGACGCAATCCCGGCGGTTATCAAGCTAATGAACATTATTGCAGGCGATGGGTCTCCTTTGAAACCTTAACTAAAATGGAAATGGTTTTAAAGAAAGATAAAAAATTTAACGGCAGAACTGCCGGGATAATACATTCCAAGTTTCATGATTCGAATGACGAGTATCTTTGCATTTCGGTTGCACAAAAAGGGAATCTTCAGAAGAATATTTTATCAAGTTTGACAGTTGGTTTTCAATTAGACGAAAATCTTAAACAGAAAATAAAGTTTTGGAACGACCCGAAAATACCGGTAAGAATCGTAAATGATACTTGTGAAAAATGTTTTCTAACTGACTGCAAAGAAAGAGTTGCGCCGCCTTCATCAGCAGAGCGAATAGAGAAATATAATAACATTGAAAAGGCACTCCAAAAATTAAAAAACGATTATAAAGGATAATGAACTAAGTTTTCTGCTTTTCGCTAAAGCCACATTTTTAAGGTCTTATTTGCTTCTTTTTAGTTATCACTGCTTTCCATCCGATTTGAGCTATACCTATATTGTTTTCCCTCAATACGAATGCATGAATTAATTGTTAATTACGGATTAAGCTACAAGGAGGGAATTTCTATATTTTTATTAAGAGGTTAATATAGAGGATAAGTACAAGATAAGGGCTATTGAAGTGCGTTCAGAGTGTATTCAGAGTGTATTCACAGTGTATTCAGATTTTGGTTTTGAATTGTTTTCCCTTTTTTGACTGGTTTTGGAAGAATTGGCATGTATCAGCTATTAAGTTATAGGATATAGAGAAAACCAACTGATATTAGATAGTGTCAAACATATTAAATTGAGATATGTGAATCAAGAAAGATATAGAAATGTCACGTCTGCCTAAAATAATGAGTCAACTCTAAAAAGGTCATTCCCATGAAAACGGATAGGCGCCAACTTAATATTTAGATACGAACAAGAATTTATATCTTTAACTCTTATATAAACGGCATTTGAGAAACTGATGAATCAGTTCAAAGGAATTTTTGCTAATTCTTACCCACGAATAAATTCGTGGGCTGCTATTATGCCGTTTAATAGATTTCTTACAAATGATCACTATTTATTTTTAATATTAAGTAGACACCTATGTGTCGGGATGTAATATGAAATATTATTTTGGACAGATATGGGATAAATAGTTAAAAAATATATTTGAATTGATCTATTATTTTTGTATTAATTAAGGAGGTAAAATTTATAAATAATTTATTTGGAAAGTAAATTTTGATATAATTTAGAATATTTTCTAACGACTAATGCTGAGGCGAGGTAGTTATGAAAAATATTGTATTTATTCTTTCTGTATTTATTTTAGCCGGATGCGCATCGATGAACCAATTTG
>JAJYSI010000078.1 GCA_021793635.1 Bacteroidota bacterium | reverse complement strand
AAGAATGCGACATTCTCAACAAGCGAAAGCCTGCCGTTTTTAATCAGCTCAAGTTTCGATAAATAGTTATTGTAAGGAAGCAACAGGTATCCCTTTATTTTTTTATAATGAAAAAATCAGGATTAGTAATGTGAAATAAACTAACACAAAGCTGTTAAATTAAGAGATCAGAAGTCAGAGTTCTGAGTTTAGAGAGAATTCTGATCTCCAGGTTTCAGCCTTTAATACTTTAAGGTACTTGCTTATTTTCTGTTTTCTTTTCTTCCGAACTTGAAGATTTTATTTCTTCGTCAATGCCGTTCAAAGCTTTTTTGAATTCACGAATTCCTTTTCCCAATCCCTGGGCAAGATCCGGAATTTTCTTGGCGCCAAACAAAACCATTACCACAAGCGCTATTACCAAAAGTTTACCGAAACTTAGATCATCAAACATTATTACTCCTGAGTATTTATTTTTTTTCTTCTTATCTAAAAATCTATTATGGGATAAAGTTATAAAGTATACGTAATAGGAAATAAGGTACTGTACATATTTCCGTATGCCTTATAACCAATACCGCTAAGCCTTGTTCTCGGTCTTTTTATCTTTGTCATCAGGAACTTTAATATCTTCCTGAACGTCTCGAACTGCTTTCTTAAATTCTCTAATTCCTTTGCCGAGACCTTGAGCCAGGTCAGGAATTTTCTTTGAGCCGAACAGTACAAGAACAACAAGCAATATAATTATCAGTTCGCCCATACCCATATTATCGAACATATTAACTCCTTAATTTAGACTACTCAAAATTGATTCAAAAAACATTCTGCCATCCGTTTTACCAAGAACAGGATCGCAGGCTCTTTCCGGGTGAGGCATCATACCCAAAACATTTCCGTTTTTGTTGATAATGCCTGCAATATTTTCGGTTGAGCCGTTCGGATTTGATTCATCCGTATAATTACCGTCTTTTGAAGAATACTTGAATACAATCTGATTATTATCTATTAAACTTTTTAAAGTCTCCTCGTCTGCAAAATAATTTCCTTCTCCATGTGCCACAGGAATTTTTATCGAATTACCGTTGTCTATTTTATTTGTGAAAATCGTATTCTTATTTTCAACGGAAAGGTAAA
The DNA here is from genome assembly GCA_021793635.1 of Bacteroidota bacterium. The sequence goes on along the minus strand of JAJYSI010000078.1, from coordinate 8,764 downwards.
CATCTTTGCAGACAAACTGGAGAGATTTGTTTTTTATCATTACACCCGGCAGTAAACCGGCTTCAAGCAATACCTGGAAGCCGTTGCAAATGCCTATAACAATGCCGCCTTTGTTTGCAAAATCAATTACAGAATTCATTATAGGAGAGAACCTTGCAATAGCGCCGCAGCGCAGGTAATCGCCGTAGGCAAATCCGCCAGGAAGAATAATTACATCAGACTTCTGTATGTCATGATCTTTATGCCAAAGGAAATTCACTTCAGCATTAAACAATTTTTTAAGAGCGTAATAAGCATCATGGTCGCAGTTGGAGCCTGGAAAAACTACAACGCCGAATTTGTTTTTCATTTTACATCTTCCAGAGTAAACTCGTAGTCTTCCATAATAGGATTTGCAAGCAGTTTGCTGCAGTAATCATTCACTTCTTTCTCTGCAGCCTGTTTGTTGCTGGTATCGACAGTAAACTCGATGAATTTGCCGATTCGCGTATCCCTAATGTTGGTTAAGCCTAAGTGCACAGCGCCTTTTTCAACTGCTTTACCTTGGGGATCGAGGATTGACGGTCTTCTTTTAATTAAAACTTTAGCTTTGAACAAATTATCAACTCAAAATTTATAAACTAATACTTCAAAATTTTTTCGCAAGTATATAAAAAAGATGACGAAAAATACCAAATAAGATAATGAAAACAAAGATATAGAATAACGCCTTGCCTGATGTTACAATTAAAATAATAATACATGCAAGGACAAAACCAAAATGGAAAGGCTTTTCTTTTATACCTTTAAGAGAAAATTTAGGAAGCGTGTCATATTTTATTGTACTGACCATTAGAAAGGATAGAACCATTATCAATGGAATTGTAATGGAAGAATAAGGATAGGCAAAGCCGGCTCCGTCTTTATAAAATTCCAAAACAAAAGCAGCAACGGTAATTGCGGCGGATGGAATTGGTAATCCTTTAAAATATGCTTTATCAAAACCAACTAACTGAACGTTGAACCTTGCCAGTCTGAAACCGCCTGCAATCATTATTAATGAACTAATAATAATTCCGATTGAATTGTAGTTTATCAATTGAGTTTTGAAAATTAGAAATGATGGAGCGGCGCCGAAACTTACTAAGTCTGAAAGCGAATCAAGCTCAACACCGAGTTCGCTGCTGGAGTGCGTAAGCCTTGCCATAATGCCGTCAAGTGCATCGAACAAAGCGGCGATAATTATCAGCATGGCGGAGTAAAAATATTTTCCTTCGCTTGCATTTATAATTGATAGAAAGCCGCAAAACATATTCATTGCGGTAAATAGGTTCGGAATTACCGACGGGGTAACCCTAAAACGATTCTTTAGCAATTTTCAAACTCGAATAAAATAGTTTCTCCCGCTGTAACGCGGTCTCCTTTATTTACTTTAGCCACCCATTTTTCAGGAACCACAACATCAACGCGGCTGCCGAACTTAATCATGCCGAATCTTTTGCCGGCTTCAACCAGATCGCCTGTTTTTATTTCATAGACAATTCTTCTTGCAATAAATCCTGCAACTTGAGTAAAAAATATTTTACCAAACTTGCTGTTGATGCCGAACTCAGCACGCTCATTCTCATCGGAGGCTTTATCCTTGAATGCAGAAATGAATTTACCTTTATAATATTGTAAATATTCAATTTTGCCGTTGATAGGAATCCGGTTTACATGGACGTTGAGCGGAGACATGAAAATAGAAACCTGCTTTGCTTTTCCGTTAATAAATTTGTTGTCTAAAACATCTTTAACAAAAAGCACCGTACCGTCTGCAGGCGACACAATAACATTATCTTTCTTAGGCGAGCTTCTTTCAGGATCTCTGAAAAAGTATAAAGAAAATAAAAGGAAGAGAAGCGGGATTAAAATTATTAGTGATTTAACAATTTCGTTATTAACAAAGTAGCTGATTAGTGTAAGTAAGAACGTAGTTATAGCTATTATTCTTAAAGTAGAATATCCGTATTTTGTAAACATCTTTTATTGAGCACTCATTATATTGAAAAGATGATCCGTGTAGTGCTTAATTTCGGCAGAAGTGGAAAATTTGTAAGGATCGATCAGTTTTTCTTCTTTGTTGATCGGAATAATTTTCAAACTTTTTGGAGTAAAGTCGTCCACTAAAAAAATCTTATCGTCATATTTACCAAAATGGCAAGTTGCTTCTGCCAAAATGTAACCGCGTCTTTCGAAGAAAGATTTTAGCACTGCGTTAACCTTAGAGCAAATTCTATTTATTAATTTTAATTGTTCTACCGAGCAAAGGTCGAATGCAATTAAATGACTTTCGGAAACCATGGAATCTTTTCCGTTGCCGGTATGAATTTCAAAAATAGGAAGATTCAGAGTTTCACCTTCTTTAATACCGAAGATTTTGGCTGTTCTTTTATCTGCAACATTAAGTATTTTTACGGCGAAAGGAAATCGCTTATGTTTAATTAATTTAAGAGAATTCTTTCCGTTGCTTCGAAGAAAGCCTGCAGGTATGTGATATTCTTTTAAATAATCAAAGAAGAAAGAATTTATCGACGCAAATTTTTCACCAAGATTTTTAATCTTAATTTTTTTATCGCCGTTTACAGGAATTGCATCTTCGTATTAGACAAGGAGATAATCCTTTTCATCAAAGAATAGATCTTTGCCGGAATTCGAAATTTCTTCCTCAATATGATTAAAACCGTTGATTTTATTCAACGCTTATTTATCCTCTGAATTTTATGCATTGAAATTATAAAAATTAGGTATAAAAAGTCAATCGAATATATTATATTTACCGGAAAATAAAAAACAATAATTTATTTAAAAAGTGTAGATAAAATTAGACAGGAGGCACTTAATGAAGGGCGGAATGCAAGGAATGCTTAAGCAAGTTCAGAAAATGCAGGAAGAGATGCAAAAGGTTCAGAGCAAGCTAGGAGATTTAACCGTAAGTGAAGAAGCAGGCGGCGGAATGATAAAAGCTACCGCAAACGGAAATAAAGAATTGGTTTCATTGGAGATTGACCCGCAGGTCATTAAAAGCGAAGAAAAAGAAATTCTTGAGGATTTAGTTGTTGCTGCGGTTAATAAAGCTCTTCAATCTGCAAATAAGTTAGCTGAAGAAGAGATGGCAAAAGTCACAAAAGGTATGCTGCCACCAGGACTCAATATTCCTGGATTTTAACTGTGCAGATTGCTGAGCCATTAGTTGTAGCGATTGAAGAATTAAATAAGCTGCCGGGAATTGGAAGAAAGACTGCACAGCGCCTGGCACTTCATATCTTAAAATCACAAAAAGATTCTGTCGATAACCTTGTTAAAGCTATTTTAGAATTGAAATCAAAGTTAAGGTTTTGTTCAAGATGCTTTAATCTTTCCGAAGAAGAACTTTGTGAAATTTGCAGAAGTGAAAAGCGGGACAAGTCGCTCATCTGCGTGGTTGAAGATGCAAGCGACGTACTGGCAATTGAAAAGACAAATGAATTTAACGGACTCTATCATGTATTAGGCGGTGTCCTTTCACCGCTTTCAGGAATTACTGCAGAATCTTTACGGATTAAAGAATTAATACAAAGATTTCATACCGAGGATATTCGCGAAATTATTTTGGCTTTGAATCCGGATACTGAGGGGGAGACAACAACTCTTTATCTTGCCAAATTGATTAAACCGCTCGGAGTAAAAGTTTCGAGAATTGCCCGCGGGCTTCCGGTTGGCGGCGATCTTGAATTTGCTGATGAAGCTACAATCGGAAGAGCGATGCTGGGAAGAATAGAACTTTAATGGATGAATGGTACAAAGACTGGTTCGACACTGAAGAATATTTAATTGTATATCGAAACAGAAATGAAAAAGAAGCCGGCAGGCTGGTCGACCTAATCTTAAATAATATAAAAATAAAATCCGGCTCAAAAGTATTGGATCTGGCATGCGGAACCGGCAGGCATTCAATCTTTTTTGCCAAAAAAGGATACGATGTTACTGCAATCGATTTGAGTAAAAATTTATTATCCATTGCTCGTCAGGCAGCATCGGAAGAAAATTTGAAAATCGATTTCATCCGCTCAGATGTCCGGCATTTTACTTTGACAAATGATTTTGCTCTTGCGATAAACCTCTTTACAAGCTTCGGATACTTTGAAAACGATGCCGACAATTTTTTGATAATTAAAAATGCTTTTGAACATTTAATTCCGGATGGATATTTTGTAATTGATTTTTTAAATCGGAATTTTGTTGAAAGCAATTTAGTTCCGGAAACAAACGTAGAATACCGGGATAGATTTATATCCCAGCAAAGAAAAATTGAAAATGACCGTGTAATTAAGCAAATTAGGGTTAGAAAAAACGGAAACGAAAGAATTTATCACGAGTCGGTAAAGTTGTATAGTAGAGATGAGCTATCCGGTTTTATTTCTTCAGCGGGATTTAGAATTCAAAACAGCTTTGGTGATTACAGCGGAAATAATTTTGACCTAAATACTTCTCCAAGAATTATTATTATTGCCCGGAAATGAAGCGGCTTATACTAATATTAATTCCGCTGTTTATTGGCGGATGCGATCTATTTACAACGCGGACTGCGCAAGCACCAACTCAGCCCCGCTCTGACTATCAACAGGCCGTTACGCCGGATATACTGATTACAAATTTTATAAATTCACTTAAAGATAAGAGCGATGTAAATTATCTTTCTTGTCTATCCGATTCATCTTTTTCGCATAAAGTTTTTTATTTTTCGCCGTCAAGTGCCGCAATTGCTCAGTATCCTTCGCTTTCAGATAACTGGGGGAAGAAGAATGAGCAGCAGTACTTTGATAATTTAACAACAAAAGTACCGCAGAATATGCCGATTACTTTAACGCTGTCAAATGTTTCTGAAAGCCCGCAAGGCGATAGTCTGGTCTATACGGCTTCTTATTTTCTTACTGTTCCGACGAATGATCCTACTTTTCCGCAAAACTATCAAGGTGAATTACAGTTCAACATGATTAGAGATTCACGGTCCATCTGGAGTATATATTATTGGCAGGATACCAAAAGCACCAACTTGCCAAGCTGGAGCGATTTAAAAGGAAGATCGTACTATTAAATCCAAATAAATTAGATGTATGAATTATACATATCAAAAGATATTGGAGTTCTGGAATAATAGAGTACCGGAATATGGAAATAAGAAAGCCAAGAGCGCTCTTCAATTATTCCATTCTTCCAATATTCCGAGAAGCCGTAAGGCTTTTATATTAGTGCCGATCTTATTTTTAGTTATGTTGTCGGGGTGCGTAAATCCATTTGCGCCTGCTTTGGATGAAAGTGCCGGTAATTCCTCATCTGCATTATCGGACCAGACGACTACTGACGGAGTTTTTCAGAATTTCCAGTATGCTTATACATTTAAAGACACGGTTATTTACGGAAGATTAATTTCCCCTGATTTTATTTTTACTTATCATGATTATGACCAGGGTATTGATGTTTCATGGGGAAGAGACGATGAGATGAAAACTACTTACGGATTATTTCAGAATTCACAGAGGCTGGACCTAATCTGGAATAATATTATTCTATCCAGCAGCGATTCAACTTCTGCAACAATAGTACGAGGTTTTAATCTTACGATAACTTTCAATCCTACAGATGTTGAAAGAATTGACGGCAGAGTAAATATGACGTTAAAGAAAGATCCGTCAACAAACAAATGGCTAATTACAAAATGGATAGACGAATCGAATTTCTAATTTCCGGCTTTTGGGCAAGTCATATAAATCCGTAAATTTGCCGTACAAAATTTTACACTTAATTAAATGATATTTTTCTGGCTGAAAGAATCCTTCAAATTAATCGGACGAGCAAAGTCTTCCTTTTTCCTTTCGCTTATCTCAATGAGCATTTCGGTATTTTTAATAACTGCCTCGTTAGTCTCGATTCTGCTTTCTAATAAGCTTCAGAAAAATATTAAGCAGAGTGTCAGCATAAATGTTTTTCTTAAAGACACACTGTCAAACGATCAGATAAGTCAGCTTCAAGCAAAAATTAAAAAGAAGACTTTCATAAATACCATCAGTTATGTAGATAAAAATCAGGCAGCCAGAGATTTTATAAAAGAAACAGGTGAAGATTTTAGGCGGGTGCTTGACTACAATCCGCTTCCGGCTTCATTCTTGATCACTTTGAAGGAAGGGTATGTTGAGAAAGATTCGATCAAAAAGATTGTGGCTAGTATAGGTGGCTTCAATGGTGTAGATGATGTCGTGTTCCAGCAGGAATTTGTTTACAGAATACTTTCATTCATCAAGAGGATTCAAACTTATATTTTTGCTTTTACCGGAATACTCTTTTTTATTTCGATTTATATTGTTTTCAGTACCGTTAAGCTGGTGACTAAATCGAAATATGAAGAAATGGAAACGATGAAACTTGTCGGCGCAAAGCTTTCAACTATCAAAATGCCGATAGTCTTAAATTGCGTTTTTATCGGTCTTCTCGCGGGTGCTATTTCTCTTAGTGTATTTTATTTTATTAATATTTATTCCCGCGGAATACGGGAAATTCATATGCTGCTCAATTTTAATGATCCATATTTTGTGGCTGCAATATTGGCGGTCGGTCCTATTATCGGTATCTTAGTCAGTTTATTTTCACTTCGTAAAATCAGTCTGAAGATTTGAAGTGGTTAAGATATTTCCTAATTTTTCGTCATTCATTTTATGTAATTGGAGACTTTGAATAAAGTAAATTTATTAATTGTTTTTTTCATTTCGGTATTTCTTTGCAATTCTATCCTATCACAAAATTTACCGGATTACAACGAACGGGCATTTGCTTCGCCGATAGATTCTTCAAAGATGCAGAATTTTCTTCCGGCTTACGGTGATGAAAGCGTTGATCCGAATGAATATATGGTTGGTGCAGGTGATATGTTTTTCATTTCAATCAGCGGACTGCAGGATGCATCATTTAATACAATGATCAATCAGGATGGATTTCTATTTATTCCAAAAGTCGGAGGTGTGGATTTAAGAAATTCTACACTTAATGAAGCTAAAGAAAAAATTACTTCCGAAATAAATAAATATTATAAGAATGTTGATGTCTTCATTTCATTAATTGGAATTCGAAAAATTACAGTCTCTCTTCTCGGTGACGTAAAGAATCCTTCTTCATATATCCTTCCTGGAAATTCCAGATTGATAGATCTTATCGGAAAATCAAATGGATTGTTGCCGACTTCAAATTACCGTGATGTGAAAATTAAATCGTTAGATGGAACCAGCAAGGTTTATGACTTTCTGAAATACTTACGGTTCAGCGATAGAAAAGCTAATCCGCTTCTTCATGAGGGAGATGCGGTAATAGTTGATAAAGTAGATAAAACAGTATCTATAAATGGCGAGGTTAAATATCCTGGCGTATATGAATATGTACAAAATGAAACTGCTGCCGACTTAATAAAATTAGCGGGTGGATTCTTAAGTAAAGCAAGAACGGACACTATAGAAATTGTTTCATTCAATACTGGCGGTAAAGAGCAGACAAGCCGATATTTTTCTTATGACGAACTTTTGAATCGAAACATTATTCTAAATAATGGCGACATGATTTTGGTAAGGCAAAAACCTCAATACATGATAGACCGATACGTAAAGGTAAAGGGCTGGGTAAAATATCCGGGCATCTATAAAATTACTGAAGATAAAACTACTCTGGTGGATATTATAAATGAAGCCGGAGGTTTCTTAAAAGAAGCTTCTCTTACCGATGCTACTTTGACAAGAAATGTCGATACAGTTGAAAATGATCCGCAGTTTGAGAGACTGAAGGTAATGCAGCGCAAGGATATGACGGATGATGAATATGATTATTTCAAAGCCAAATCTCTTCAAAGAAAAGGAGTGGTAGTAGTTGACTTTAACGCATTGTTCAAGAATCATGATATGTCTGAAAATGTAGTGCTGAAAAAAGGAGACGTAATAAATGTTCCCGAAGCGAAAAATTACATTGTTATGCTCGGACAGGTTGTTAATCCCGGAAATATAATTTATCAAAAACGACTAACAGTTGATGATTATATCCGGATGGCTGGAGGCTTTGGCTGGCGGGCTGAGAAGGGAAGTGTGCGAGTAATAAAAGCAAATACCCATGAATGGATTAAGGCTGATAAAGTTGATTCGCTTAGTCCGGGTGACGCTATTTGGGTTCCGGAAGAACCACCTGCACCTAGATTTTGGGAAGTGTTTACTACATCGCTTCAGGTAGTTGGACAAGTTGCTGCCATCATTGCCGCAACTGTTGCTGTTATTGTTGCCACGAGGAAATAAAAGTTGAGCTATCATGAAATCTTAAATATTGTTTTAACTCATAGGATAAGGATATTAAAAATAACCTTCATTTCCGCAGTTATAATTTTTCTAATCCTATTATTAGTTTATCCGGTTACTTATCGTTCTACAGTTACAATTTTACCGCCTGAGCAAAACTCCCGCATGCAGGGCTTTGAAAGTATATTAGGAGGTCAAAATCTTTCCAATCTTTTTTTTGAAAACGGTTCTTCTGCCAATTCTCAGCTTTACATGCAGATATTGAAAAGTCGTTCAGCTTCTCTTTATGTGGTTGATAAAAATAAACTAAAAGAATTCTATGGCACTCCTAATAAGTATAAGGCTGCGCAAAAGCTTGACGACAATTTGAATGTAGAGGTGTCTAAGGAAGGAATAATTTCTTTAAGTGTTAATGTTACCAGTTCATTGTTTCCGTTATTTTC
>JAJYSI010000077.1 GCA_021793635.1 Bacteroidota bacterium | reverse complement strand
CCGGATCTTCTATATCAGTAGGAAGATTTGATTTAATGGCGGATAATTTTTCGCGAACATCCTGAGCTGCAACTTTTCCATCGACTTCAAGTTTAAATGCAATAACTACAATTGAAACGCCTTCTCTTGAATATGATTGAATCCAGTCAACTCCGGAAATAGGATTTACCGCATCTTCAATTTTTTTTGTAACATCTGTTTCAACTTGATTGGGGCCGGCTCCCGGCAACACAGTGGTAACAATTACGTATGGGATATCAACGTCTGGATATAGGTCAACATTCAACTTCACATAAGAATATAATCCGAGAACTATCAACGCCAAAATCATCATTGTTGCAAATACTGGGCGCTGGATCGATATATCAGCTAATTTCATAAATTTCCTTTTAATATAAAATTTATTCTTCAGATTCCTGAAACTGAAACAGCGCTACCTTCCTTTAGATTATTCATTCCAGCAGTTGCGATTGTTTCACCTTCTTTTAAGCCGTTTATTATTTCCGTTAAATCGCCGTTAGTATTTCCTGTTTTTATTGTTCTGAAAGATGCGTGATTATTTTCTATAACATATACACCTTTTCTATTGTCTTGAATTACAATCGCCTTATTCGGAACCACCAAAGCTCCCTTTACAGAATTCAATTGAACATTAACACGGCAAAACATTCCAGGCTTAAACCATTTATCATTTGTGTTTTGGAAAATCGCTTTAATCTCAAAACTTCGAGATTGAATATCGGCAGATTTTGCTATTTGAAATATTTTTCCCTGTTTCACTAAATCTTGTTTTAGCTCGGAAAATACTTCAGCATATTGTCCAACTGCAAAACTTGGCATGTCAAGTTCATTTACATTGAACAAGATTTTCATATTGTCAATACTTGCAATTGTAGCAATTACTTTACCCGGAACTGTTAAGTCACCCAAATTCCCGTCTATCATAGTAACAATTCCGGAAATAGGAGATTCCAGCTCAACCATGCTTTTTGCGGCATTAAAATTTGCTTTGGATATATCAAATGCTGTCTGGGCGCCATCTAACATTTGTTTTGCGATAGCACCTTCACCATAAAGCGCTTTCATCCTTTCTAAATTTTGAGCGGCATTATCAAAGCTTGCTTTTGCCTGGTAGTACTGTGATGATGCACCTGACTTATCTAATGTAAGAATAATATCGCCGGGTTTAACTCTATCCCCGACTTTAACCTTTATCGAAGTAATTCTCTCCTGAATTTTTGCAACAATATTTGCTTGTTCCTCCCCCTCAAGTGTTCCAGTAAAATTTCTTGTAATCTGAAAATCTTTTCTTTGAATTTTTCCTACTTCCACAGGTATCGCATTTAGGGCAGATACATTTTCCTTACTATTTGCATTCTGCTTACTGCAGCCTGCTAAATAAAAGCCAAATAAAATTATGATCATTAAAAGTTTTTCGAATTTGAAATATATTATCTTGTTCATATATAAATATTTCTCCTTTGCTTTGAAATTATTCGACCTCATTTTTTAATAAACACTAACCGCATATTCCCAATCAGCTTTAGAAATTAGAAAGTCATATATTGCTTGAGAATAATTTGTCTGTGCCATTGTCAACGCTGTTTCAGTATCAATAATCTCTAATTGAGTTCCAACTCCACTTTTATATCTTGTTAAAGCAATCTTTAAAGCCTTATCTGCTTGAGAAAGACTTTTTCCCTGGGCAAGAATTCTTTTTGTAGCGTCTTCCATTTTTAGCTGAGCTTGCAGCACTTGAACTTTTAATCCCTCTTCTAATTTTTGCCTTCCAATCCCAACTTTTTCTTTATCAATTATAGCCTGTTGGATTCTTGCGCCACGCCCAAATCCATCAAATAAAGTGTAAGTAATTTGAACCCCCAGCATGAAACTTTTTGCCCAATTAAAATTTCGTACTTTCCAAGTGTTATCCTGAGTTTGATACTGATATTGCCCAAAGAAAGCAAGAGTCGGAAAATAATCAGAACGTTCTACGTCAACATTTTTATCGAGCAGGGATTCTTGAACTTTTAATTGTTGAACGAGAGGACTATTATTGATTGCGTTGTCTTCTGCTTCAACAAGCTTATCTGAAGGGATTTCTTGATAATCAAAATTGCCGCTTACCCTTACGGGGGTTTTCATATCAATATTTAATAAATTTTTCAACATGCTTTTAGCAAGCTCAAGATTATTTTCCGCTTGAATAAGTGCCGGCTGTACATTAGCTACCTGCACTTGAGATCTCAACAAATCAAATTCAGATGCAACACCTTGCTTAAACAAAGCATCCACATTTTTGTAATTTGCATCAGCCGATTCGTAGCTTCGCCGGGTTACTTTTACAATTTCTTGAGCCATCAAAATTGTATAGAAAGCTTTTTTAACAGACAATGTAACCGATTGCTTAACAGCTTTTTCTCCTATCACTGAATAATTTGCGTATTCACCGGCAATTTTTATAGCTGTATTAACTTTCTGACTATATAGCACCTGCGTTAAACCTAAAGTTGCAGCAAAACTATTCTTTGAACCGAGTTCGATTGTTTGGGTATTTGGGGTTGGATTAAAAGGATTATTCGGAGGAATAAATAAAACAGGCAGCATTATGTTGCGAGTATAATTTCCGGTAAAATCAATCCTCGGAAATGCATTAGAATATGCTTCACTAATTTGCTCTTGAGATCTTTCAATATCTTTTTTCGCTAATTGGATATCCCAATTATTAGCTAAAGCTTTGCTAATAGCAGCATCAAGAGTAAACGTAAGTGTATCATGCTGAGCTGAAACGACGTCTGATCCGAAAAAGATTACACAACTTATCCAGATAAAAACAAAGTAATAACGCTCTTTCATAAAGAGCCCCTATTATTTTTAAGAAATAAGTTAATTATAAAGTTCACATAAAGGGATGAACATGAGAGTTCATCCGGCTATGTAGTCGAATTCAATTGGAACTATTAAGAAACTCATTTATAGCAGCAGCGGCTTTTCTTCCGGCGCCCATAGCAAGGATAACCGTAGCGCCTCCTGTTACAATATCGCCGCCGGCAAAAACACCTTGTTTAGTAGTTTTCATGGTATTGTCATCCACGACAATATTTCCCCATTTTGTATATTGTAAATCTGGTGTTGTCTTCTGAATTATCGGATTCGACCCGTTACCGATAGCAATAACAGACATATCAATATCTAAAATGTATTCTGAACCTTGAATTGGTATAGGTTTTCTTCTACCGGAGGAATCGGGTTCTCCTAATTCCATCTTTTGTAGTTTAACGCTTGTAAGCCAGCCATCAGAATCACCTATAAATTCTAATGGATTAGCTAAGAAAATAAATTCAATTCCTTCATCTTTCGCGTGATGTACTTCTTCTTTTCTTGCAGGCATTTCAGCATCGGAACGGCGGTAAATTATATAAGCGTTTTTTGCGCCTAGTCGTTTTGCTGTTCTAACTGCATCCATTGCTGTATTGCCTCCACCAAATACGGCAACATTTTTGTCTTTAATATGAAAAACAGGTGTATCATAATCCGGAAATTTATATGCTTTCATCAAATTAACGCGGGTTAAAAATTCATTAGCAGAATAAACCCCGTTAAAATTTTCTCCTTTGATATTTAAGAAGTAAGGAAGACCTGCGCCAACAGCTATAAATACTGCATTATAACCATCAGCAAGAAGCTCATCTACCGTATCTGTAAATCCAATAACAGCATTGGTTTGAAAATCAACTCCAAGTTTCTTAAGCGATTCTACTTCAGCTTTAACTATGTCTTTTGGAAGTCGAAATTCTGGAATACCATAAATTAATACCCCTCCTAAATCATGCAGAGCTTCAAAGACTGTTACAGCATGACCCATCTGGATTAAATCTCCAGCGCAGCCTAATCCTGCAGGACCACTTCCGATGATAGCAACTTTTTTCCCGCTCTTTGGCTTTAGCACAGGTTCTCTAATACCAACATTTTGACGTTCAAAATCTGCTACAAATCTTTCCAATCTTCCGATTGCAACAGATTCGCCCTTCTTACCAACTACGCACTTTGCTTCACATTGTTCTTCTTGCGGACAAACTCTTCCGCAAATCGCTGGAAGCATGTTGTCTTCTTTTATTTTTTCGGCAGCTTTTAGATATTCTCCTTCAGCAACAAGTGAGATGAAGTCTTTAATTTTCACTCCAACCGGACAACCTTCGATACATGTAGGCTTAGGACATTGAATGCAGCGCATCGCTTCCATTTTTGCAAGTTCTTCGGTAAATCCAAGGTTAACTTCAGAAAAATTATTTCTTCTTATAGCGCTGTCCTGCTCTGGCATGGCTTGTCGTTGAATTTTCATTCTCTCTTTATTCGATAACTTAGGCATCAATATCTCCGGTGGTATTTGGTTTCATAATTTAATATCAAATTTTTATTCATTAACGGCTTTTAGAATTGCCTCTTCACTTTTACACGAATATTTTTGAAGAGCTTCCTTCTCATCTTCGCGGTACGTTTTGTTTCTTCTTTCAAGAGTAGCAAAATCTACTTTATGTGCGTCGAATTCTGGTCCGTCTACACAAACAAAAACTGTTTTATCGTCTACAGTTGCTCTACACCCGCCGCACATTCCTGTTCCGTCAACCATTATTGGGTTTAGACTTACAACCGTTTTTATTTTGTACTTTCTTGTTACTTCGGCAACAGCTTTCATCATCGGAATGGGTCCGATTGCAAGTACGAAATCAATTTTTCTTTTTGCATCTATTAGTTCTTGAAGTTTTGAAGTAACAAATCCGGAATACCCATAACTACCGTCATCGGTAGTTACAAATACTTCGTCACAGGTTTTGTTCATTTCATCTTCAAGGATTATATATTCTTTCGAACGTCCGCCTATGATTGAGATAGTATAATTGCCGGCTTGCTTCAAAGCAACTGCAGTGGGATAAGCAATCGCTGTTCCTACTCCGCCGCCAATGCTTACTGCTGTCCCGAATTTTTCAATGTGAGAAGGCTTTCCTAATGGACCGACTACATCCAGAATAAATTCTCCGCTGTTCAATTCGTTTAGCTCTTGTGTAGTTTTTCCTATCCCTTGTACGATAAGTGTAATAGTTCCTTCGTCGATATTTGAATCAGAAATTGTCAAGGGAATCCTTTCACCATGATCATTTACTCTAACAATAACAAACTGACCGGCTCGCCTTTTCCTTGCAATTTTGGGTGCTTCAATTATAATTTTTCTTACACTTGGGGCAATAAATTCTGCATTAATTATTTTAAACATTTTGCTTCAATTATACCTTTAATATTTTATTAGCTTCAAGAACAGCAATCGCTGTCATATTAGTTATATCGTCTACCGTTGCGCCTCTTTGAAGAATATGCACGGGTTTTTTCATTCCCATTAATACTGGACCTATGACAGTAGCTTCGCCTATTCGTGCCATTAACTTATAAGCGATGTTTCCTGAATTCAAATCCGGGAATATTAATACGTTAGCCTTCCCTTTTAATACGCTGAAGGGATAATCACTTTCTAGAATTTGTGTAATGACTGCGGTATCTGCCTGCATTTCGCCGTCAACCATCAAATCAGGTCGTAGGTTATGGACTATTTTAACCGCTTCTTTTACCTTTGTTGATTCAGGATATTTTGCCGAACCAAAATTACTAAAAGAAAGCATTGCGACTTTTGGTTCGACGTCAAAGGCTTTAGCAGTATCAGCAGCGGAAATTGCAATCTCAGCAAGCTCGCTTGAAGTTGGATTTATGTTTACGGTTGTATCTGCAAAAAAGAATACATCTTTTTTTGTGACAACGATATATAACCCCGAAACAACTTTTAACCCTTCCTTTATACCTATGCATTGCAGTGCAGGCTTTATAGTGTTCGGATAATTCGCAGTTAATCCGCTAATCATTGCATCAGCATCATTTTTTTCAACCATCATCGAACCATAATAAACTGGATTTCTCATCAGTTCTTTTGCTTCTTTCAGGGTAGCGCCTTTGCGAAAGCGTTTTGCATAAAAATCAGCAGCATATTTAGGACTTCTCTCGCAGCTTTCTGGATCAAATATTTCAAATTCGTTTTGGTCATAACCCAGATTATCGATATTATTTTTGATGATAGTTTTATTCCCTAAAAGAATTGGTTTTGCAATATTATCGGTGTAAGAAACATGAGCGGCTCTAATAATTTTTTCTTCTTCACCTTCGGGATAAACAACACGACGTGGATTTTTTTGTGCTTTGTGAATTGCAACTCGCACAATTTCCTTTGACAGTCCAAGCCTTTCTTTTAATTGCTCCTCATAAGCATCCCAATCCTCTATCTGAATTCTTGCTACACCCGTCTCAATAGCGGCTTTTGCTACTGCAGGAGCTACATGCCAAAGCACACGAGGGTCGAATGGTTTTGGAATTATATAATCCTTTCCAAACTTAAAATCTTCTCCGCCGTATGCATTAATTACCATCTCAGGGACTTTCTTTTTCGCCAGCTCAGCTAATGCCTTAACTGCTGCCATTTTCATTTCTTCATTTATGGCTGAGGCTCTAACATCCAAAGCGCCACGGAATATAAAAGGAAATCCTAAAACGTTATTTACTTGATTAGGAAAATCGCTTCTGCCCGTTGCCATTATTATATCATCTCTAACGCTGACTGCATCATCGTACGTAATTTCCGGATCAGGATTAGCCATAGCAAAAACGATAGGATTATGAGCCATAACTTTTATCATATCTTTTGAAACAATCCCGCCTTTAGAAAGCCCTACGAACACATCGGCGCCAGTCATTGCTTCCTTCAAGGAAGAATATTCTTTTTCGGTTGCAAAACCCTGTTTGTATTTATTAAGGTCTGTCCTGGATTTTGTAATGCAGCCTTTGGTATCGAACATAACAATATTTTCTATCTTGGCTCCTGCTCTTACATATAATTTACAGCATGAAATAGCTGCAGCTCCGGCGCCGCTTACAATAATCTTTAAGTCGGACAATTTTTTCCCCGCAACTTCGGCAGCATTAATTAAGGCAGCACAAGAAATAATAGCAGTACCATGCTGGTCATCATGAAATACCGGGATGTTCATGGTTTCTTTAAGAGTTTCTTCAATCTCAAAACATTCGGGAGCTTTGATATCTTCAAGATTTATCCCGCCAAAAGTGGGTTCAAGAAGTTGGACAGCCCTAATAATTTCCTTTGGGTCTTTACTTTTAAGTTCTAAATCGAAAACATCGATATCCGCAAATCTTTTGAACAATACACCTTTACCTTCCATAACCGGTTTCCCGGCTGCCGGTCCAATATCACCAAGTCCCAATACTGCCGTGCAATTTGAAATAACAGCAACCAAATTTCCTTTAGCCGTGTATTTGTAGACATCATCCGGATTTTTTTCAATTTCCAGGCATGGCACAGCAACTCCAGGAGTATAGGCTAATGACAGGTCTCTTGAAGTTAGGCAGGGTTTTGTAGAAATAACTTCTATTTTTCCGTGTCTACCTTTACTGTGGTAATCAAGAGCATCTTCAATACGAATTTCCATTTTGTTTTCCTCATTATTTTGTTTCTAAGGCACAAAAATAAATCCCTTCAATAATAATTATATCAAAAGAATCCATCCCTTCAATTTTTGAAAAAGATTTGTAAATGCTTTTCAAAAATAAATAATAAAACTGACTTATAGTATTGACTTTTAAATCTTTGTTTTTTATGTCAAGATATTTATGATAAATTTCATTGCGTTTCATTCAAAATTCATAATTCATAATTCATAATTCATAATTGCGGCTTGCCGCGCTATGTAATAACCATAAATTGTGCCATTTGGATATCTTTTATAGAGCTGTAAGTCATTTATTTGTCGACGAAAATAAAGGAGGGTTAAAGCTAATCGCTAAACATTTCCCATTTATGAAAATATTTTTCTAAGGATTAGAAGTATTGGATAAAAGTAGTTTGATCTTGTCCTTTACTAATTGAAAAACTATGTAATATTCTTCATGCGAATTTTATGCGTTCGCTACGAAACTTTTTGTCACTAAGATTTATACAAAAAAAATTTATTCTCTCTAAAAGATTGTTATTCTTATCAAAATGAAGTTTTTTTTAAAATTTACCTCCATTTAATGGAACGGCATATCATTTGTCAAATTACGTTGGAAATAGAATTAACAAAAAAATAAGGAGTCCGGCAATGAAAAGAATTACACATTTATTCTTTTATCTTTCTCTTATCGTTTTTCTCGTCTCAGTGAAGCAATATCCTCAGATGATGATGCAAGATACATTAAAGGGGCATGTTTATGTAGCGGGTAATGAAGATGCACCCCACATTCCAATAGCAAATGCAACCGTGTCATTACATAGCTTTACGATGCTTGGTGATTCTACATTTTATAGTGCGACAACCGATTCAACCGGCGCATTTGTAATAGGTGGAGTAACTCACGGCAATTATGTCATTTTTTGCACTGCTGCAGGATATTCAACTTTGGTGAGAAATGAATTTGATCTTGAAGACCAAAATTCATCAATTAATCTTTATCTGCACGATACGCTTTCCATTATGGGAGGAACAGTTTCAGGTAAAGTTAAGTTCGATGAATCTGATAAACCTATTTCACAAGCTATAATCGAGTTCATCAGTTTGAATAATTCAGTAGCAAATGTATTTACGACAACTGATACGAATGGTTTTTATAGCGCTAAAGTTCCAAGCGGGCAATATTATGTGTCGTGCACAGTTTCTATGAATGATACCGCAACTTTTTTCCACGAATTTTATAAAAATGCTCAGACAATTTCTCAAGCAAAAATTCTTAATGTCAACGGAAGCGAACCACTGGACGACATTAGCTTTGATATTCCGCAGAACATAGCCAGTAAACATACAATAACTTTTAGCGGAAATGTTCAATCAAGCATAAGCACTCCGGTTGATTCTGCCACAATCGATATTTTAGCTGCCGGCGGAGAAGATCATGGAGAACGAACTTTAATAGCTACCACAAAAACCGATGCCTCCGGAAATTTTTCAATTACGCTTGATAGCCTTTATCAATTAAATAATTCTTTCATGATAGCTGCTCATAAAGATGGATATAAAATTCAATTTTATAATAATCAAGATGCATTTTTCAATGCAACAATTTTAAGAGCATTTAGTGATACTACATTTTCTAATTTGAACTTTAGTCTTGTGCAAGCAGATACAAACTACAAGTTTTCAGTAAGCGGGACTATAAAGGATACTTCAGGAATGGGAATTAATAATGTTTTCATAACAGCATTTGATTCAGCCACAGGGCAACAACATCTAGCAATCTCTGATTCAAACGGGAATTACACAATTAAGGAATTAGCTCAAGGTTCATATTACATTATGTTCTTTGCTAGGGGTTATGATCCACAATTTTATCTTAATTCAGACGAATGGGAAAAAGCAACACCTATAAATGTCAGCGATTCAGTAAATAATTTGGATGCAGTTTTAATTAAAGATCTTCAATCTATTGCTAACGGTGATATAATGGGAGATATTCATTCAGATAAAGGAAATCCTTTGTCAGGTGTATTAGTAACGCTGAAAGATTCCGCTGGTGAAACTGTAGGCTCGGCTGTCACTGATGCAAATGGATCATACACAATCTCCGGATTAGCTCAAGGAAACTACACGATTATTGCAAGTGTTTCCACATACAGCAGCCAGAATCAAACTACTACTTATAATCCAAATTCCGGTACAACGACTGTTTCGAACTTTACAATGGCTCAGGTAATAACTTCAGTAAAAAGCCAGGTAAACAATACCCCATCAAAATTTGTTTTGGAGAACAATTACCCAAATCCATTTAATCCAAGCACGATAATTGGATTCTCTGTACCTTATTCTGCACATGTAACTTTAGACATATTTAATGTACTGGGACAAAAAGTTGCTGAACTAG
>JAJYSI010000076.1 GCA_021793635.1 Bacteroidota bacterium | reverse complement strand
AAATCAAAAACGAAATGTCGAAAACCCTCAGCTTCGAATGCGTTCATAAATATTATAGTAGTAAATTCCCTACTGTAAATCTATGGAAATGATACTTCTTGTGCAAACAAAATTTAATTGTTCAATTGATTCATTATTTTTTTTGTTGGATACATGTGCAGAATAGATAATTTTATTTTATAAGATGTAGTTTGTTTTAATGATGCTTATTAACTGCTATTTGGATAGCAACTGTTAGCAGTTTTTTATAATGGGATTTCAACGAATGTACCTGGTTGAACTTCTTTCAATGCTTCTTCAAGCAAAGGAATAAGTTTAGATACAACCCGTGCACTGTTGTCTGGCAATATTATTACTGATAATCTTTTATTACCGAGATTTTGTTGATAAGGTAAATTTTTATCTGTCGTTATCATAACTTCAAACATGCCATCTGCCATTTCAAGAAGATTTCCGTTTTTTATCCCTTGCCAACCCATTTCCTGGACAGTACTCACGAAATAATTAGAAAGTCGTTTCTTAACTAAGCGAGGAGTACATTCATCAAGTAATATCTTCAATATGATTTACCCAATTTCCGTAATGTAGATTTTGAAAATTCTAAAACCTGTAATGCCTGTTCACGTTTTACTGTCGGGAAGTTATCAAGAAATTCATCTAGCGATAAACCATCTTCAATATTATTAAGAAGGGCATCTACCGGAACACGAGTACCTAGAAAGACCGGAGCTCCGCTTAAAATTTCCGGATCAACTTTAATTGGCAGTTGTTCCAGTTCTTTCTCTTCAATCTTTAAAGTCATATAAATTTTCCTATCTAATTTATATATCAATGCTACTTAAATTAAAATTGAAAATCAATCCAATTTACTAAATAGAATTGAGAAGTGGTTCTACTTTATTATTTAATGCAAGTTAGGAAATAAGTTGAATCTGAAAAAGACATATATGATAGACCGTGGTAACATCCGGACTTTCCTGGAAGTCTTATTTATTTTGACTTTAATAACTGAAATTTCGCAATTGTCATGCTGTCTGGAAAGCTTTCGGGACTGCATCTAAAAAAGTTTAAAAATAAAGATTCCGAAACAAATTCGGAATGACAAGTGAACCAATTTTTTCTTTTTGTGTTACTTCAGTTAAATAATTAATCAATGCAGCAACTAATTAGTTAAACTATTCCTCATCAATTACAATCTTTTCTATCTCATCGGTTATTTCCAATTCTATCTGGCGGGAGGTATTTTCGATATGCAGTACAAAATTAGTGGGAAGAAAAGTAATCTTTAAATTTTGATTTTTGTTTTCGGTATTTGAGAAGAAATATAAAATACTTTTATCTTTGTCCCTTATTAATCTAACGAGATATTTTGAATTCTCATCCGAGTATGAAATAGATTCCGACTGCTTCTTTGCTATCTCTTGAGACGCAGCAGCTAATGTTAATGAATTTCCACCGGGATTGTTTTTGTTAACTACCGGGTAAAGAGTAATTATATTTTGCAGAGCCTTTATTTTACTAACAGCTTTCTTAGCCAGCGCAGAGATTTCCTTATCGTTCATGCTGTTCATGAACATTTTGTAAAACTCAATCTGATGCTCAAACCGGTTTTCATTCTGCTTAATATATTCATTTGCTTCCTGACTAAGTCTATCGGGAAACAGAACATATTTAAATATATCTTCTTCTGTAATCTGCATAAACATTATTTTTACTAATTAATAAGTAAGATAAAAAACACTCATTTGGGAAAGTTGCTAGTATTAATTTCTTTAAATATTTCTTTTTTCAGAAGTCTGATTAAATAATCCAATATATTTCTATACTTTTGTCTAATTTCCAGCTTCGTAAGATCGTTAAAATGCGGCTGCAAATAAGCTTCTATACCGTATTGAACTCCGCCATCCATTAAATCAACTGAAACTTCCTTCAATACGGTTTCAAATATATCGCCTTCACTTCTTGACAGTATTCCCTTCTGAATATACATCTCATCAATTTTATTGTATATCACACTTAATGACTTCTCAACTGAATTCTTAATTTCAAATTTTGTCCGGAAATTTTCAATTGAAGTTTCATTAAAGTTTAACTCCAAATAGATATTCTTTACCCTTGCAGCTAATTCATTTAAAGGAATTGCCGGGAAATAATTTGTATGATTTTTAATGTAAGTAAAAATAGCCGGAAAATCCGGGCTGAAATTATTAGTAGGTATATGCAGAGGAATTTTATCAAATTGATCTTCGCTGATTACTTCACCTGTAATTTCAGTTTCATTTATATCAAGTATATATGCTGTGCCTGCATAATTAACTTTTTTATAACCAAGTGCGGCATATTTATAAATAATATTTCTTAGGATACTTCCGAACAAAGGATCTATCTCAAATAAAATTTCTTTTACTGTCTGTTCCGTACGCTTTGAAATTACTTTAAAGATAAAGAAATGAGCATCAGCCTCAGAGTTTATTTCTTTATGCCATCTTTGTAGAGAGCGCTTAATGCCGGTAAGATTTAATGAATCATCTATAATAAAAAGGGGAGTAATGGCATCAACGGCAGCGTCATCAAAGCCGACGCCTCTTTCGGCAAATACTTTTTTAAGACTATGATGCTTCTTATATAAAATAAGGAGAGAAATTCTTATACAATATTCAATAAACTCACGGAGCTCAACCCGTGAAATTGCATCTTCCTTAATCTTATTTATATAGTATAAAATGTTACCCCTTACCAACAGGTGTTCCTATAAATGATTTTATCTAAATAATTATCAGAGCCTGAATAAAATTAAAACTTTTGCAAGATATAATCCATAATGTGCTAAAGTTTTTAGACAGTGATTTCACAATTAATATAATCCGTTTATATCAGTGTTCTATCCCTTAAAAAATATTTTTAAATTTTTTTTTTAAAACTTTCCCAAACCGGTAAAAATTCTCTTACTTATTAATAGCACCTAAAATAAAAAATTTGTTGTACATACTAAGAAATATGTTTTTAGTGTGTTTTTTAAATGTTGATGTATAAATCAACAGTTCTGGCTATCCAATTACCAAAAGGATGAGCAAAACAAATGTTTTTCTCCTTCTTTTTCATGATGGATAGTTAAAACAATTGATTTGTTCATACTCCGGAATTGGAGTGGCAACAAAACAAATAATTTGTTCGTACTCCAAAGATGGAGTAGCAGCAAAATAAAATATTTCTTCATATTCCAAATTTGGAGTGGTGACAAAACAAAAAATTTGTTCATACTCCAAAGTTGGAATAGCGGCAAAACAAAATATTTGCTCATATTCCAAAATTGGAACTGCAACAAAATAAATGATTTGTTCATTTTCTAAAGTTGGAGTTACAGTAAATTAAAATTTTTGTCCTACTACAGAATTGGAATGATAGCAAAATAAAAAATTTTATATATACAAAATTTGGAGTCAAAGAAAACTGAATATTTTATAGAGTATATAAACTTGAAGAAGATTAAATATTTTTTTTATAAAGTCAGTTATAAAAAAATAACCAAAGGAGGTCCAAGATGTCTGAGATTCAATTTAAAAATCCATTCATAAAATCAAAGATAGGGGATGACAAATTTGATAAGGGAGTAAAAAATCATATTGATTTGACCGGCGTAATTATAGCCGACGACAATCCACTTACAAGTATGTTTATTGAAAACCGTACAGCAATTAATTCATTATATGTGCAATATTCCGAAAGCCGCGGGAAAAAAGCTCTGAATCTTTCGCAAAGGGAAGGCAAGACGATCAGCGTTAATCAACTTGTTAAAAATATTAAGAACTTTATTTCGTTAAAAGAAGGGATCATCAAAAACAAATACAGAGTTGGCACACCGGAATATGAAGAGATTTATCCTTTAGGAAAAAGTGAATACAATAAAGCAACTAAGAAAAATATCATTAAGCTATTTAAAAGATTTATAGACAGCCTAAGCGTACACAAAGCTGATTTTGATGCTGCTTTACTTGCCGAAGCGCAGGCATTATATGACAGTCTGATAAAGGCAATGTCATCACAATCCGGCAAGAAAGGCGAAGTAAAAGATGCAGCCAGCGGCACAAAAGAACTGCGCAGACAGCTTGCAGTACAGATGTTCAAGAACCTGCTTTTACTGCTTCTCATCAATGCAGAGAATCCGGAAAAAGTAAAAGACTATTATGATGAGAACTTTATAAAACATGCGGCAAAGGTTACGCAGACAGTTGAACAGCCGGTAAACAATTAGGATTTAGGATTGAAGATTTATGATTGTCGATTTAATCGTAATTCGACAATCGTAAATCCAAAATCCAAACAGCCGAAGCGTGGAGGGCGCGGAGGCTGAAATAATTTTCCGTAGCACAGAATTAGCTTGCCTAACGAGAGTGCTGCAGAACAAAAAATTCATTCATTGCCGTCCTGATTAAATCGGGACGGATATAATGAAAATCAAGTAGCTGGCTTTAGCCACATGGAGTTTATAGGCTAAAACTGACGGCAATTAAAATGATTTTATAAAACTAAATAAAAACTATTTGAGATGATTATGAAAAAATTTATACAAAATTTGCTGCAGCACTTTACAGCCCTTGTATTGTTCTTTCTATTTTTCTATGTAAATGTTTTTTCACAGAACAATTATACATTGGATCAAATTGGAGGATTTGAAGGAAACCTGCCTTCGTTTTGGAATATTGGTAATCAGCCTTCCGGCAGCACTCTTACATGGGCTGCGGACCAATATCTTTCAATGGGGCATTCAATAGAAATACAGAAGACTGCGACGTCTGATTCAGCCTCGTGGATTTCAGATAACATGTGCGATATGTGGTCCCCAGCTATTCCAGCAAATGTTGATCTATTATTCGGGGCATGGATTAAAACTTCAGGAATAAATACTAATCCTACTACAGATGATCAGAGATGGTATATTGCCTTTTCCTTTTATGATGATGCCGGTTCTTTGATAGGTATTTGTAAATTACCAATTGATCAAACGCTGGCTACAAGCAGCGGATGGACAGCGGATACGACAAGTGTCGGACAGGTTTCGCTGCCGAAAGATGCATTCAAGATGATCATCAGTTTTGTCGGCGGTAAAAATGCAACCGGAACTGTCTGGGCAGATAATTTTATTTTTACCGGAAGGAACGGTGTATGGGCTGGTCAGGATTGGAATACGCAACTTGGCGTTCCAACTGGTTGGTATTATTGGCTGCCGCCAAACGGTGGTTATGATGGACTAATAAATTCCGGTTTTGAAAATACAGTTGTTACTAACGAGACTTCACATGTTGGAAACTATTCTCTAAAATATTTTATGCCGGCTGGCAGAGCAGTACATGATGGTTTTGTGAGCACTCATCGCCTGTCGTTCAATGCAATCGATCCGACTATTAATCCCGGAGACATAATCCGGATAAGTGTTTGGGTAAAAGGAAGCAACCTAGTTCCCGATTCTGCAGCCGTACATCCGGTTGACTGGGCTGTTGGAGTGTCATCGCACTTCTTTACGAAGCTTGGAAATAACGATGGCTGGGATGGAACCGGAAATGATTTTCAGTTTGCTTTTCCGAATGCAACATCCTTTAATTGGACAAAATATTCCCTTGATGTTCAAGTACCTACAGACCCAGCAACTGTAGGTATGGAAATCCGCCTTCATGTTTATTCCAGCTTTACCGGCACAATTTATTTCGATGACTTAAGTATTAAAAATTTATCTAGTCAATTTCCACTTACTACAATTGCCAATGCAAGAAACTTGGTAGGTGATACTGTTACGGTAACTGGTGTTGTAATTTCTCCCAATTACCAAACGGTTAACAGGGCAAATTATATCTGGGATGGAACAGCAGGAATCGAAATATTTAAAACAGGTCTAACAAGTCCGGAATTGAAATTGGGAGACAGCGTTAAGGTTATCGGTCAAATTACAATTTATAACGGATTGACTGAGATTGTACCAATGGCTGACGGTGATATTATTGTAGTTGATAGTAATAAAGTATTACCTAACCCTCAAATAATTTCAATTCATGAATTCAACACTAATGGAGAAGAATATGAATCGCATTTAATAAAATTTTTGAATCTTACTAAAATAAGTGGAACGTGGCCGACAACTTTTTCAAATAAGACTTTTTTATTGACCGATGGCGTTGATACATTGACAATGTACCTTGATAATGATATCAATTTATATAATTATCCCGAGCCTAACTGGCCTTCCGATGTCATAGGAATAGGTACTCAATTTAGCAATACCGGAATAGGAAGCTACGAGTTAAATCCGAGATTCATTCAAGATTTTCATACAAACAATTCTGTTGTTATGGTACCACCAGGCGACGGTACCTTATCTGCTGCTATAAATTATTATCCTTCCGGAAGCGTATTGCAATTATTGCCCGGTGGATTATATACAGAATCTAATAATTATAACTTTGGTGTTATTGAAGATAAAAAGCTTACAATCGAAGTTCCCGGTAATAATCCTCAGAAAGCCATATTAAAAATAAATAAAGCTCCGGATAATTTTAGTGTTACCAGTTTTTTCATGTTGAGTGATGGTTCTTCAATCATTCTTAAAAATCTTGAAGTTGATGGTTCGTTATTAAGCAGCCCTTCTGCATTTGCTTTACTCCAGTTTTACATCGGTGGTGGGAATCCCAAAAATACTAAGATTAATAAAATTGAGATTGAAAGCTGTGATATTCATGATTTGACAGGTTTCGTTATTGATGGTGCTAATAGCGGTTATGCAGGCTACTTAGTTATAGATTCTACTGTTATTAATAACAGCATAATTCATAATGTATCTACTTCCGTTAACTATAAGTATGCGGGAGCTAATTTTATTTCTTTAACTAATTCGACTTTATACAATATACTTAGTTATGGTTTTAGAATTGGTGGTTCCACATATACTTTATTACCCGATAATACTCCAGAGGTAACTATAGATCATACGACATGGAATAATATCGGCATATCAGATCCGAGAGAAATATTATTACTTGAAAAAGGACCTAACGCAAGACCATGGAGTGTAACAAATTCGATATTTTCAGGACAAGTTGGAAAAACGAGAACTGTAATAAATTTAAAAGAGATGACAGACTCCACTCTTGCTACAATATCAAATACATGTCTATGGGATATAGGAAAAATTAATTGGCTAGGTCATACCGTTCATGATACCATTACAATGAACCCGCAATTTAAAAATGCTGATGAAGGTAATTTTACTCTTCCCGATAGTTCGGTGTTATTAACATTTGGAACAGACGGCGGACCAATCGGTGACCCGCGATGGCAAAAAAGTTTTTCCGGCTTATCAATCAGCGGAAGAATTACCTATGATAATATTGCCGCTACACCTTTGGCTAATGTAAATGTAATTTTATCCGGACAAGCAGGTGCTGCAACACTTACTGATGCAAATGGAAATTTTTCATTTAATGGGCTTGCAAACGGATCATATCAACTACATGCAGTGTGTTTTGATAAGTGGGGCGGTGCAAATGCAACCGATGCATTAGTTGTACTGCTTCATACTATTCAAAATCCCGTTTTATCGGGTATTAGGCTCGCTGCAGCAGATGTAAACACAAGCGGAGATGTAAATAGTACGGATGCATTGTTAATTCTACGCCGCTCTGTAGGATTAATAAATGCTTTTGCTGCTGGCGACTGGATATTTGATTCGCCTTCAATAACCTTAAATGATACAAGCTCAGTGAACGATATAAAAGCGCTTAATGTCGGTGATGTTAACGGTTCTAATGTCCCTGGTATTTCAAAAAGTTCTCCGGCAATAGTTGAGACAAACGAAGGCTCAATAAAATTTACTCCAGGGGAAGCGTTTCAAGTCGTTATGAGTGCTTCAGAGGATTTTGAGGCTTCGGCACTAACATTAATAATTAAATATCCGGATAACCTAGTTGAATTGCAGGGTATTTCATCAAAGCTTAAGAACATGCTTTAAAAGGCAGACAATGGAATATTAAAAATCGGATGGTTCGATGCATCATCTGAAAAATTTAATCGGGAAGAATCTATAATCTCTCTCAATTTCAAACCTAAAGAGAATTTTACTGACGCCGGTAAATTTAATTTAAGTATTGAACAGGGAAGTGAAATAGCAGGCGGAGACGCAAATATTATAAAAGGCTTAAAGATAAATATTCCCGTACTAAATGCAGTTATCCCTAAAGAATATTCATTAAGTCAGAATTATCCTAATCCTTTTAATCCAAGCACAACAATTAAATATGATTTGCCTGAGCAGGCGCATGTTACAATTGAAGTCTTTAATGTTCTTGGCGAGAAGGTGAAAACATTGGAAAATTCGATAAAGGAAGCAGGCAGCTATAAGATGGAATTAAATGCAGGCAGCCTTGCAAGCGGCATATATATTTACAGGCTTATTGCGCGTGGCAAGAAAGATTTTACTCAAGTAAGGAAGATGATTCTGCTGAAGTAATCCTTGGTGCCTTTATATCCAAATGGCAAAATATAAATTGTAATTAATACTTTAAGTCGTAAATAAGAGCTTAAGATAATTTATAAATGAGGTAAATATGTTTAAAAGAATTTCTACTATTCTTGTTGTAATATTTTTAGCAATATTACAAAGTGTTAGTTTACATGCACAGATGCCTCCAAATCCAAGACTGTTGGATCAAATAAGAAGAGGTGAAAAGCCGGTACCCTATTTTATGCAGAACGTAGATGCTCTTCGAAGAAAAGGAATAGATGCACCTTGGACTTCTGCTGGGTTAAACACTCAGAAAATGATGAAAGCTACTTCGAGGCTGTTCGGACCTTTGGCTGCACCAACAGGTAGCTGGAAGGCACTTGTAATACTTGTACAATTTTCAGATAAGCCCGCACAGGTAAGCGGTACATACTTTGACTCATTACTTTTCCAGAACAAACCCGGTACACTTAGAGATTTTTATAATAAAGTAAGCTATGGTAATCTTGATATAGTAACGGTAAACTTGCCAAGCCAAATAGGCTGGCAAACAGCGCCGAATAGCTACGCTTACTATTGCAATGGACAAAACGGAGGCGGGAATTATCCTCAAAATTCGCAAAAGCTTACCGAAGACTTAGTACAAATGGTAGACTCAGTCGTAGATTTTTCACAATACGATAACAATGGTGACGGTTACGTGGATGCTCTTTTCATAGTGCATACAGGTCCCGGAGCAGAGCTAACTGATAATCCAAATGATATTTGGTCTCATGCGTGGCAAACCACTTACGACATGAATGTAGATGGTGTAAAAGTCTCTCATTATTCGATAGAACCTGAATACTGGCTTAATCCAGGAGATATGACAATAGGTGTATTTGCACATGAACTGGGTCATGCAGCTTTCGGCTTACCGGATTTATATGATAGGGATTATTCATCCGAAGGATTAGGAAATTGGAGTTTGATGGCTGGTGGAAGCTGGGACGGACCAACAATGCGGGGAGATTTTCCATCAATGCCTGATGCATGGAGCAGAATCCAAATGGGTTACGCAGCACCTATTGTTGTAAGTACCAATTTAAGCAATCAAGCGATTCCCGATGTAGAAGATAATCCTGTAATTTATAAGTTATGGAAAAACGGTGAGGCAGGCTCTGAATACTTTTTAGTTGAGAATAGACAGCAGACATCTTTCGACAAATATATACCGAACAGCGGATTATTAATTTATCATATTGATGAATCTGTTACCACACAAAATGATTATGAATGGTATCCCGGGCATACATCAAGCGGGCATTATTTAGTCGCATTAGAAGAGGCAGACGGCTTATATAATCTTGAAAAATACGCTTTGGCTATGGAAGCTTTAAAGCCTTTAACGAGAGAAGACCCCAGCAACCCTTATGTTACCTATGCATCGTTCTATTATGCCCTCTCTGCTTTAAAGTTG
>JAJYSI010000075.1 GCA_021793635.1 Bacteroidota bacterium | reverse complement strand
CCTGCAATAGAAATGTGCTGTCCCTCAACCTGAATCGCTTCCTTATTCTCAATTGTAATAATCAACTTCTCGTTTAACCGCATTACCCGTTCAATTCCGGAAGAAGGGAAAATAAATAAATATTCATTTGAGCGGACGAGAACGCCTAAAAAATTTGCTAACTTTAACGGAAGTATAATACGGAAGGTGGTTCCTTCATTTTGTTTAGTCTCAATTGAAATAATTCCGTTTAATTTTTCTACCGTATCCCGAACAATAGCCAGACCTAAGCCCCTGCCTGATATATCAGTAATTATAGAACTTGTTGAAATACCTGACCGGAAAATTAAAGAAAGCATTTCCTTCCTGTCCATTTTATCAAGTTCTTCAGAAGATAATACGCCAAGTTTTAATGTAGCAGATTTTATGCTATCTAAACTAACTCCCGCGCCGTCGTCCGAAATTAATATCTCAAATTTATTTCCTTCTTTATGCGTAATTGATAAAGTGATTGTTCCTTTATAATATTTCTTTTTTAATTTTCTTTCTTCCGGCTTTTCAATACCATGATCTATACAGTTCCGGATTAAATGAAGCAAAGGGTCTTTCATTTCTTCCAATATTCTTCTGTCTACTTCGATTATCTCTCCTCGAATCACTAACTCAATTTCTTTCCCGTTTTCGATTGCCATCTTACGAATTATATTCGGATACTGTTCAACGATTGAAGAAAAAGGCATCATTAAACTATTCTTAATACCTTCAAGCAGATTTGTTACTCTTCCTCGCAGTGCATATTGCTCCTGCTCGGCTCGTTTTATTATTGTATTCAGCTTATTTCCAATTGATTTAATAAATTCATTACTTTGTTGAGCAAAATCTTTTAGCTTAACAGTTCCATTTTCTTGTAATGAAATTGAAACATTTCTATTATTATTTTGCGTCTGATTTTTAAGATTGCCGTTTAAAGTCTTTATTGGGAGTTTTGAAAATTGTCTTTCAAAAGAAATAATATCTTCGAAAATATTTTTTAGATCAACAGCCGATTGTCTAAATGATAACGTTGAAGGTATTAATTCTTCAGCTTGAAGAAGGAGAGAATCCAGTTTAGCCGTAGGTATCCGAACTGTATTTGAAGATAATAAGCCTTTCTCTGCATTTGTTGATTCATTTTCATTTTTAATTATAACATTGGCAGGATTAGTAAATATTTCTCCTTTAGCTCCTTTTTCTAATTGCAGCATTAATTCTGTGGTAAGAAGATCATCTTCTGTTGATTTTTCCATCGAAGAATTTGAAAGTAATTTCTGAATTAAGTCAACTGAACCAAAAAGCAATTTAATTAAGCCCGGAGAGAGGATAATCTTACCGCTTTTTAAAGAAGCAAATATGCTTTCCATCGATTGACATATTTTTTCAATATCAGTTAAATTAACTGCGCGGGATGCTCCTTTTAAGCTATGCGCTTCACGGAAAATTATTTCAATTTCTTCCATTTCCTTTTCCGGAGAAGCATTTTTTTCTAAATTCATCAAACCGGAATATATATTATTGATGCGTTCTTCCGCTTCGATTGCAAAGGTGGCAAGAAGTCTTTTTAAGAATTCGTTATTTTTTTTATCCATAAGTAATCTTTTTGACTTTCATATTTTTAGTAACTAAACTCCGCAAACCCCGTATGCGGGGCAAACGGAGTCGTATGCGACTAAACTTTAAAGCGTTCAACCAAATCTTTCAACTTCTGTCCCAGGTTATGTAAGTTTTGCGCGGCAGCTTCTGACTGCTTTGTTCCCGCAACATTCTGAGAACTTGCAAGTTTAATATTTTCCATCGCCATTGTCACCTGATCCATTCCAACGGATTGCTGCTTGCTAGATGCGGCAATCTGAACCGCTGCCTGTGCTACCTCTGAAATACTATCCGATAAAACCTGTATTGATTCTCCTGCTTCCATTGATTGCTTTACACCACTGTCTACTGCTTTAGTGCCTTGCTCGGTAGATAGAACTGCCGTACTCATTGCCTTTTGTATGTCGCCTAAAATTGTTCTTATTTGATTTGTCGCTTGCTTTGATTGCTCCGCCAAATTCTTAACTTCCTGGGCTACAACAGTGAAACCTTTGCCCTGTTCGCCCGCCTTTGCTGCTTCTATTGCAGCATTTACGGCAAGAAGATTTGATTGATCCGCTAGATCATTAACAGTTGCTATTATTTCTCCTATAGCCTGACTTTGTTCACTTAAGCGTACTATGTTCTCAGCTATTGTGCTCATTTGTGATTGTACCCGGTTCATACCCTCTATTGATAAACCTACCGACTTTTTACCGCTAACCGACACCTCAGCAGCTTTTTGCGATGTATCTGATACATATTTTGCTTTTTGACTCGATAACTGGGCAGTCTGTTTTACTTCCTCTATTGTCGCTGTTGTCTGGCTCACTGCTGTTGCTGTTTCCGCAGAACTTGAGGCTACCTGGGCCGTTGAAGCAAGTATCTCGCTAGCAGATGAGCTTAGTACATTTACTCCTTCTAATACCTCTCTTGTTAAACCCCGAAGGTTATTTATCATGGTAGTGAAGGCTTTTCCAAGAAC
Source organism: Bacteroidota bacterium (assembly GCA_021793635.1). The sequence continues at coordinate 7,592 of JAJYSI010000075.1, read as the reverse complement.
ATCATTTTCTGACTGAGGTTTTACAGATACGGTGAGATTACCTTTGGCGATTTCGTTTGCTACGTCTGCCATGCCTTGAAGCGACTGAACCATTTTGCTAAATGCTTGCGCTAATAAACCCACCTCGTCACGACGGTTAGCATAGCTAACATTAACCATTAATTCTCCGGAAGAAATTTGTTTTGCAGAAGAAGTTATTTCCTTGAGCGGCTTTGATATGTTGCGAGTTATTAAGAATCCAACTATTGCCAGCAAAAAAAAACTAAATGAGATTCCATAAATTATTATTGATATTGTAGCATTTCTGTCAGATTGCATACTATCATAACGTGTTTTCAATAAACTATTTTCTTCATTTTCCATCTTGCCGACTACATTTCTAATTTCATCCATGACTTGCTTACCTAAATTGGTAGCAACTACTTTCTCTGCGGATTGGAATCCTTTATTTCTCCGTAACGTTATAGTCTCATTAAGTTCATTAAACTTTTTTGTTATTAAGGGTTCAAGATTATCGAGCCTATGTTGTTGATTCATATTATCAGTGGTAAGATCTCTTAAATCTTTTAATTCTTGACTAATTGTGGTTACAGCAGAATTATATGGGGCGAGATATTTGGACTCACCTGTAATTATAAAACCCCTCTGTCCGGTTTCAGCATCTTTAAGACTTGAAAGGACACCTTCAAGTTCTTGAAGAACTTTATAAGTGTGAATACTAATTTGAACCGAGGCATTGGTCCTTGTTATGCTGGTGTATGAGGTTATACCAATTAAGAGTAGAATTATTAATGATAAACCGAATCCGGCGCCGATCTTTGTTCCGACAGAAATTTTCATTGTTTGAATCTCCTTATTAAAAAATTATCTAAAGTTCATCATTTATTATTATTCTTTTATCCTTCGAAATTTTTTCACCATCCAGGATTATAACACCATCATTAGTTACTCCTTTTAAAAAATCAGCACGAATTCCGGTTAAGGTAGGTAATGCCGGCTGAAGTTTATTAAGATCAATATTAGTAGCGCCAATTATAAAATCAGCCAATATGGCAAGTTCAAAGCCATCTGAATAGAGTATAATTAGTTTATTTAAATCAGTTAAACCTTTCTCCGGAAGATTAAAAAATTTTTTAATATCTATAACGGGCAAAATCTTTCCGCGAACATTTGTTATCCCAAGTAAAAATGCCGGTGTTGACGGCAAAGGGGTAAGTCCTTTCAATGGGAATACTTCCCGTACATATAGAGTTTCAATTCCATACATCTCGTATGCAAGGGTAAATTGAATAATTTCAATATCCTCTGCTTCATTTACTTTACTACTTGATTCTTTTGCAAATTTTTTTGCTCTATCTTTTAATATTTTCTTTTTCTGTTCAATTGGAACAAACCAATTACTTTTAAGTGATTTCTCTCCAGTTTCAAGATGATTTATTATTTCATCCCAGTTGATCGTTCCGGGTTTACTGTTTTCACTAAGTGATGGATTCCAACTAGATGATTTTCTAATTTCTTTCATATTACACCCTCCTTATAATTTGAAGCGCTAATTATTTCCGATAACCTTCCGGCTGTTATTCCTTCTGAATAAGGTAAGATTTTATCCAAAGGATAAGCGCTTAGAATTGATAATGCATTCCGGTAATATTTTTTTGATTCGGCGAGCTGATTATTATTCATAGTCAAATTTGCTAATGCTAAATGAGCCATTACAAAATTATGGTCGAGATAAAGTGTTTGTTTTAAAAGGCGAATTGCCTCCTTTTTATTCCCCAATTCTTGAAGAATCGTTGCCTGTAAATAATAGAGTGCGGGATTTAGTTTATCATTCACAATGGCTTTTTCGCACCAATTGACTGCATCGTTGAGTTCTCCTTTATTAGCATAAATGCGGGCTAAAAGAGCCTGTACTCTTGAAATTAGTGGGTTTTTAGAATGTATATTTAATAAATGCTTCTCTGCATCTTCATAATGTCCCGATTTAAACAATTCATAAGCAAGCAGGTATAAATCCAGACTATCCGAAATCGTTTTTCCGCCGGAAGAATTTTCGATTATGCTTTTGTCTAATTTTCCGATTGTACTATTTTCTGTGTTTTGCCAGGCATTAAAATTTAAATTGAAATCGGTTATTTCATCTTTCGTTTCAATGTGACTTTCTGATAAATTATTTTCATTAGCCCCGGTACTTTTACCGGTATTTCTTTTGTATATGATTGCATTATCTAAATTAATCACGTCAAACCGGTCCTGGGGTACGAATGAGGCTTCGGCAGGATTTATAATTAGCCAACCACCTTCGACTAAGGAGTTGGAAAGATTTACGACTACATTATTGGCAAGTTCCGGGATAAAATACATAAGGACATTTCTGCAGAATATTATATCCATCGCATTTGTATTGTTGATAAGTGACGGATAATTATCATCAGCTAAATTAAGATATGAAAAATTAACCATCTTTTTGATTGCCGGGATTATTTTAAACCGCTTATTACTTTCATGATTAAAATAATTATTTCTAATCCAGGCAGGGGTATTACGGAAAGACCATTCTGTATATATACCTTCATTAGCTTTCTTTAAGAATTTTGAATTTATATCGGAAGCTAAAATTGTAATCTCCCAATCCTTTATGTCGGGTATTAATTTATGCAACAACATTGCTATCGAATAAGGCTCTTCACCGGTAGAGCAGCCGGCGCTCCATATCCTAATTCTTTTATCAGATTGGCGGCGGGCGCTGATAAGCTTTGGTAAAATATTGTTTTCCAATATTTCAAAGTAATTTTCATCCCGGTAAAAATATGTTTCACCAATAGTTAAATATCCGGCAAGTATCTCAATATGTTTTTGGTCTATGGATGAGGTAGTAAGCCAATCAACAAAATCTTTTGTATTGTCAAAATTAAACTCTTTAGAAGCTAATATTATTCCTCTCTCTAAATCAGGTAATTTTTCTTTTGGAAAATTAAGGCCCATCCTTGAAGAGATAAAGTTGCTTAATCTAAAAAGGAAATCTTGTGATAAGATATTATTTTCTTTAATATTATTACTCATCCTCAATTGCATTATTTAGCTTTTCTTCCTCAAAAAGGGAAAGAAAATTGTCAATATCATGGATGAGGACTAAGTCATCCCCAAGCTTCATGACGCCTTCAATATATTTATGTCCTGGTACAGTTCCTTTAGACATAGTTAAATCTTCCCCTGTAATTTCAGTTACTTCTTTCACATCATCAACTAAAAGAGCAGCCTTGCGATTTATAGTTTTTACAATTATAATCTTGTCGCCTAAATCCATTTCTTTAAATGGTATTTGAAATCTAAGACGAATATTAAAAACGGGAATAATTTCGCCCTCAATATTTATAATGCCTAATACAACTTTTGGTGAGCCGGGGAGGGGGGTAATTTCAAGCGATGGTAAGACCCTTAGTACTACATTTAGATAAAGAGCAAAGTTTTTATCATCTAAATTAAAAACAACAACTTTATCATTACTTAACATTAGCTTATACTAATTAGTTAATGAAAATTACATTAAATCTAAAGTATTATCACTTAAAATGCAAATAATAAAATTAGCGGCACTAAATATCGATCTCAGCGTTTTAAAAATAAAATGGGCGCGAGCCTAATATTTAGACCAAGCTTAAAGACACTGGCATGCCCACTGACATTGGAAATAAATATAGGTCGCACCCAATAAATTGGACACGACGCTAATGATTTGTAATTGTCAGTAAATAATCGCCAGTTTTTTAAGCAAAACAAATTATTTGAATGAAGTTAGAGCATAATGAACAGCTAGATGGTGTTTAGCAGCACAAGGGAATTTTATTTATTCTCTTCTTAGAAAATGAATTTGTTAGTGCAAAAATTTTTACGGTCAAAAAAAATGTTCTTAACCAATTTCTACAAAGTGTTGTAAAAGTCCTTTATTTATAAGAAAAATCGCAGCATTTAGACTTGCCGTAATAATCTTTTTTGAAAAGAATATCTATCCATAAAAAATTTAAAATCATCAATGTAAGTTATATTATTGCAACAAAGGTTTATAAGAAGTAAATTCCAAAAGTATCCATTAAACATGTATCTACTAATAAATAAATTAACCTAAAAACATTACCACTACAATTATAGGAGGTCTCATGAAAACGATCAAGTTATTGTTAATTGGTTCCTTTCTATTCATTGGCGCGTGTTCCACTTTAGTTTTGAAACCAGCCGATTTTGCGTGGCCCGTTGAATCTGTGCTTAGCGTCGACAATAATGGCAAGGTTGATATTAAGCGCTATTCAATCAACTTTGATGCGCGTGAATTATTCCTAAAAGAAACAGGCGATTCACTCGGCTATCAAAACCAGCAGCTTAGAGTAATTAGAAATTTAAACGGATATTACTTTATGGTTGCAAATAATTTCAGGAACGTCTATGTGTTTAATGTTGATGAGGGAACCTTCCGCTTGGAAAAGAAAATTGAAATATCTGATAAAACCGGCATTCAAAATCCTGCCTTCAACCAAAGACCTCCATTTATAGAGCTGGTTTATGGTGTAAACGATAGCAGCAAAATCAATCTCACCGAAAAAGGAATTTCTAAAGAGGAAGTAAAATGAAAAAGATAAATTTTTTATTAGTCTTATTTTCTATTGTTTTTCTTTTCAGCCAGATAAATTTTGCACAGCAGGATTACCAAATAGTGCAGAATTTTAAGTCAAAGGTTAAGCAAATAGATGAATCTATTAAAAGCGCAACAACTAATGATAAGTTAGCTCAAATTAAAACTCAAATTGACCGGTTAAGCAGTGATTACAGTTCTAAAAAAGATTTGTTAGACAAAAGTCTTTATCCTGAGGATTTCAATGGCTCAATTACAAAGTTGAATAATGCATTGACATTAAGACAGGGCGACTTTGGTCAGATTACTAATTTACAAACTAAGATTTCACAGCTTCAAACTCAGTTAGATACTTTGAACAAAAGAAATTCCGATTTACTAGATCAATTACAACAAGTACAATCGCAGGATAAAAGTGATATTGCACGACTTAATAGAATTATTGCTGAGTTAAGATACTCATTGCTAAAAAGAGACAGGTTAATTATGTCGATGATCGATAGCCTGATGCCGCCTTCTGCAATGGGGAACACAAATCTAACGAGCAGCGAACAGCAGGAGATTTTTTCCAAAGTCAAGAAGATGGATATGATTTCCAATATTAAAAAATCTATCGACGATAATATTAAATTTCTCAGTGCCTCTGCTTTAACACCCAACGATCTTAATTCCATTAAAGCGCAGCAGCAACAATTTAAGAAAATGTGGAATACAGTTGGACCACAAATAATCAGTATTTATTCGAAGCGGCACGAAGATGTAAAGAACCTGAAAGACATAGACTCTTCTCTTGTATCGTGGGATAATGCTATTGTCCAGCAAGCATGGAACTCGATTAACCAAAGCTTTGCTGTGCATGGAATAATTTTAAATCAATTTTCAAACGGCGAAGAATTCTCGCAGGCAGTTTCTTCCTATATAAATGATGAGATACAACATGCTAGTTTAAACAAAGAAGAATCAAAAGGAACATATAAAATATTTGTTGATACAGTTTGGAATACAAATATAAAACCTAACTGGATTCCTTTCTTGATGGATAATAAGCTTATTACTGAGGCGCAAATAAGCGCTATTGACGCCAAGATTGCACAATGGAAAAATGTTGCAATGGCAAGTTCGTTTACATGGCTATATATCATAATACCGGTGTTACTCATAATTATTATAGTAATTATTGTCATGTTAAGATCATCAAGAAAAAATAAGATCAATATTGAAAAAGAAATATGAGTCGACTCAATTAATTTATAATTTATAAAAAATATAAAGCCGGTTTGAATCCGGCTTTTTTTATTACGTTTATTTTAATGGTCATAGTTGTGATAGCGGCAAGTAAAATAAAAATTGCTACTGAAATTTTGATAAGATTATTCTTTTCTATTTAAACCTTATTGAAATTTGTTTGATAATTCTTATTAAGCTGACTATTTATAAACGCTTCCCCTAAAATCTATATCTGCTATTGTGACAATAATTAGGTTAAATTCAATTCTTCACTATGCGAAATGATTCTATCAGCTTTTGTCCTTTTCTTGAGAATCTTTTCAATATCTTTTTGCTCAGCATCGCCTACAGGCGGAACGGAATCTACCCTTAACCTGAAAGGCAGTCCTTTGTTAATTATCACACTGTTATAAAACAACCCTATTGCAGTAGAATTGCTTAAACCAATTTTCTTTAAGATACTCTCAGCTTCTTTTTTAAGATTTGAATCTATTCTTGCTGTTACTATTGAATCTTTCATCTTCACCTCATAAATATATACAAACGTAATACATTTGTCTTACAATAACTAAAAGTATTTATTTATCCTCTACGAGGATAGTTTATTTGTTGGATTAATTTGTTTCTACAATAATCAAACATCTACCCCCGCAAACGGGACAAGGATGTTTTTAGACCTCGTAGAGGTCAAATTATTGTAGGAAAAGGTTTATTCTACATTGGCAAATCCTCGTAGAGGATTAACAAAATCCTTATTTCCCGATTGTTTAAAATAATAAAGAGTATATTGAAAGTTGTATTAATAGCGTACTGTCACAAACTTTTCAAAATATAGAATTTATCATCATTGAAGGCGGGTCTGCAGACGGAACGGTTAATACAATTAAAAATTATAAATGAATTAGAAAATTATATTTTTATAAGTGAAAGGGATAATGGAATTTATGATGCGCTTAATAAAGGGTGCCTCAGTTCTTTAGGAGGGAGGAGTGAATATTCAATTAAAAATCCCCTGTTACCTCATACAGCCGCAGAGCGGTGACATATCAGTAGAAAAAAAGATGGAAAAAAACATTAAAGCTCCGGAGGAGCGACATATAACCTTCCTAAGCAAGATTATTGTTCTTTATGTAAAACCCTTTCGCTGTTACTTATTATCTTCCCCTTTTAATTTCTAATTTTTAATTCTTTTTCTAATTTCATAAACAGTTAAGGAAAAATTAAGATTTCAAAATTTAATATTCGATAATTTCAACCATTTTACCTTCTTTATCATAGGTTTTTTCTATTTGTGGTTTGCTCTCATCGTGTATCCATTTTCCGTCTTCACCTTTTTTCATTGGAATTTGAATTTCTTTAAATAATCTACCAGGATCATCTTTACCATTGACAACACCTACTGTCATGTTCAGTATATCTTTGTCAGGCTCTTTTTCTTGATAATCCTTTACTGCGATGTTCAACGCTGCCGTTTCTTCTTTTAAACGGTGCTCCAAACGAATTATCATTGATAGCAAATCCCGTTTTGATAAATTGTCGTAATCTTTTTGCTCATAAGTTTCCCATGCAAGTGATAGTTCCTTTGCCAATCGCGCTATTCGGTCCTCTTGGGTTAATTTATATTTCTCAAGTATGTTTTCGAACCTTGACCACTTTAATTCATCGATTTCCCCTTTATATTTCTTTTCCCAGGCAATTAATGTCGGCTTAGATACCTTTATTAATTTCACAATTTTAT